>CAYODW010000016.1:0-24119 GCA_964402865.1 uncultured Desulfonema sp.
GTGCGACATACAATGTGTATGTCTCCGCGCAATCCCTTGATTTCCTTGAGCTTGCTCAAAATAACCTATTTCCGAATTGAAAACTTATTAATCAGTAAATAGAATGAAACTGTTACCGGAGATACTCAAGCAATGTACGGTTTTTACGGCAGGATTCTCAAAATAGATCTATCCTTAAAAAAGCATGTCATAGAATCTGTCGATGAGCAGATTTATAAAAAATATCTTGGAGGCAAAGGACTCGCCTCTTACCTTCTTTATAATCTTAACCCCCCGGGAGTTGATCCCTTGTCTCCCGCAAATTGTCTCATTTTTGCGGCAGGTCCAGTTACCGGGAGCATGACATGGGGCTCCTCGCGTTACGGGGTTTTCACGAAATCGCCCCAGACCAGGCTTTATTCCGAATCCTATTCGGGTGGAAGAGTGCCCGAAGCAATCGATTCCACGGGATACGATGCAATTGTCATAACAGGAAAAAGTTCGAAGCCAGCCTTACTTGTTATTCATCCCGATGGAGTTGAGTATCACGATGCGGAAGGGATTTGGGGGATGAATACATATGAAACCGAAGATGCCGTCAACAAGCTGTTCAGCAAATCAAGGGATAAAAATTTTAAATCCGGATCTGTTGTAATAGGTCCGGCAGGTGAAAATCTTGTAACATTTTCCGTAATCGAAAATGACAAGTGGCGTTGTGCGGGAAGAACCGGAGTCGGAACCGTCCTGGGATCGAAAAACCTAAAGGCCGTATATTTTGCTGGAAATAAAAAGCGGCCGCTGTTTGACAAAGAAGGCCTTGCATCATTTTCAAAAAAACTTGCCGCTGAATCAAAGAACAAGCCGTTTGTCCTTGCATACAAAAATATGGGTACTCCAAGGATGGTCGAAACCACAAACAAGGCTGGGGCTTTCCCTTCGGGATACTGGTCGGAAGGCTCATTTGACAAATGGGAAAAGATTGGAGCCGAAGCTCTCCACAGGCAATGCAAAGTAGTTCCGAGCGCCTGCGCAAAATGCTTTATTGCCTGCGGGAGGATGACGACAATAAAGAGCGGTCGTCACGCAGGTCTAACGATAGAAGGACCCGAATACGAAACGATATTCGCTTTCGGCGGTTTATGCCGGATTGACAGCATTGATGAGATTGCCTATCTTAATGATATATGTGACA
Organism: uncultured Desulfonema sp.; assembly: GCA_964402865.1. Taxonomy (GTDB): domain Bacteria; phylum Desulfobacterota; class Desulfobacteria; order Desulfobacterales; family RPRI01; genus RPRI01. The sequence goes on from CAYODW010000016.1 coordinate 1,172, forward strand.
GTCTTGGGATGGATACGATATCGGCTGGAAATCTTTGCGGATTCGCAATTGAAGCTTCAAGGCTGAAGAAAATATCTTATGCGATTGATTATGGTGATGTTGATGCAACAGCAGAGCTTCTTCACATGATTGCGGGACGAAAAGGAGTTGGCGATACTCTGGCTCACGGGATAATACATGCCGCGAAAGAATGGGGTTTGGAAGATATTGCAGTACACGTAAAAGGGCTCGAGCCGCCGGGTTACGATCCCAGAGTCTTAAAAGGATGCGCTCTTGCATATGCGGTATCGGACAGGGGCGCGTGCCATTTGAGAGCAACATTCCATAATCCTGAATTGACAGGCACGATATCGCCTGAAATTGTTGAAGGAAAGGCCGCCCTTTTTATAGATTATGAAAACCGCCTTGTTCTTTTTGACACCCTTATCCTGTGCCGTTTTTACAGAGATATGTATCCATGGGATAATATTTCGCATTTGATCCGGATGACCACCGGTCTGGATGAAAAAAGAGAAAGGCTTGAAAAAAGAGCTTCGGATATTTCCGACCTTGTGAGGTGTTTCAATATCAGAGAAGGCTTAAAACAGGAAGATGAGAGATTGCCGCAGCATCTGCATAAGGAGCTTACAAAAACCGGCCAGACAATAAGCGAGAAAGAATTAAAAGGTATGATTCTGGAGTATTACAGTCTTCGCGGGTGGAATGAACAGGGTATTCCCATTAAAGCAGTGGTCTAGGAGTCAAGGGGTCAAAGGGTCAAGTGAAAGGAAAGCCATAGAGGACTTCGGATATATATCGGACGTTTGAGGGTTTTAAGAACCTTATGAAACATAATAGGAGATGCATCATGAAAAGATATACATTTTATATAATTATTTTCTGCATCATATTGCTGACAGGATGTGCAACTTATACCGCAAAGCCGCTTCCCTTTAAATCCCCGGCTGCCATGAAGAATGCCGTTAATGTGGAAGGCGCGGATATTGCGGCAAGGGCATTTACCGATCCGGATGAAGCAAAAACGATCTTCGGTTTTGATATACTTTCCGCCGGTATGCTTCCCGTCCAGGTCGTTTTCGACAACCAGGGCTCGCATCCTTTCGAAGTTGTCGGCCATCAGACTTTTCTTGAAGACAAAAACGGGAATCTCTGGCCGATATTAGGCAAGGAGATTGCCTATGAAAGAACGACCCGATATGCAAAAACAAAGGAGATTTTCAAGGAGGGTGCATATAAGGGTTTTCTGGGAGCAGCGGCCGGCGCTATCATAGGAACGGCTATAGGAATTGTTTCGGGTGAAAATGTTGCGTCTGCGGCCGGAAAAGGGGCTGCTTTGGGCGCCGCAGCCGGAGCTACGATAGGCGGAGTGACCGGATATGGCTCGGATAATGCAATAAAGTCGATAACAAACGATTTGCGCGAAAAATCCCTCCAGAGCAACGCGATTCTCCCTAAAAGCCTCGCTCACGGAATATTATTTTTCCCGGGTGAAGCCGGCTCTGCAAAACAGCTCCGTCTTCAGATAATGGAAAAAGACACCGGAAAGGTACATGTTATAAAACTTGACTTTTAAAGGTGTCAGGGAACGCCTTTTTTCTTTTCCCGTTGACATTATTAAATAGGTTCTTAATTTACCTTAAACATTTATGGTTTTTGACATTCTTTCAGAAAATCCAGAAACCAGAAATGAAATTATTAATAACGGAGATTAAATGATGATGCATATAGAAACAAAAGAGCAGGTTATGGAAAAAATCATGTCTCAGAAAAAACCGGTTTGTCCGCACTGCGGAGTCGAGATGAATATATGGGAAGTTCCATCGATTAATTGCGGAGATGGTCTCGGATGGGGAACTCCTTATCTATTTATATGCTTTAATGATGAGTGTCCATTGTACGTAAAGGGGTGGGAGAACATCAAGGATAATTATTCCCACAGCGCTTCATACAGATGCATGAATTACCCTGGAACCGAACAATTCGAACTCATTACTGTTTTCAGTCCGGTCGGCGCAACAGGGCAGATTATAGACGATCAGGTAATGGCGCAGCAGGAAGCTTTGAAAGAAGCCACAAAAAAAGGTTTCTCCATACTGGCTGGATGCTATGTATCGAAAGACTCGCCTTCGGTTTTACGGATTCTTCTCGATCCTACCGAACCCGCCAGAGTCAGACTCAAAGCCGCAGAAATGATCGGAGATATAGGAGACACTGACGCGATAGAACCTCTCCGGAATTTGAAATTTGAAAGCAGGGTTCTTCAGGAAAAGGTCGAAGAATCGGTTGTAAAAATTCACGAAAAATTTTTTACAAGGGAGTGCCCGTTCTGCGCGGAGATAATTAAAAAGAGGGCCAATACCTGCAAACACTGTGGAAAAGAAGTGGCCGGACAATAGCTGTAACGATAAAAATTTATCTGACAGGATAAACAGGATTATTTGTAAAGCCGCTCCGGAAGATCGGCCCGAAACACGCATCCGCTTCGCGGAAGGAAGTAAGCGCCGACGTTGGCTTTAGGCTTATTGCCTGACCAGCTTCAGGCGGGCAGACAACATCATGTTCATCCTGTTAATCCTGTCTAATTTTAAGCAAAGAAAGCCCGTTCATTGAGGACGGTTTTTCGATTCCCATGATCTCAAGTATAGTCGGAGCTATATCCCCAAGAACACCGCTTCTCAATTCGGCCTTTTTTCTCGAATCATCAACAAGAATAAAAGGAACGGGATTTAGCGTGTGCGCGGTATGAACATGCCCATTTTCATCAATCATCGTTTCGGCATTTCCGTGATCCGCCGTAATCAGAACAACCCCTCCCTGCTTTTTCACCTCGCCGACAATTTCGCCGACACAGGAATCTATTGTTTCGCAGGCATTAATTGCGGCTTCCACAACTCCCGTATGTCCGACCATATCCATGTTTGCAAAATTGAGTACAACAAGATCATAATGACCTGATTTCAAACGCGATAAAAGCTCGACGGTTACAATCCGCGCACTCATCTCCGGTCTCTTGTCATATGTCGAAACATCGCGGGGAGATGGTATAAGGCATCTTTCTTCAAGAGGAAACGGTTTTTCCTCACCACCGTTGAAAAAATATGTAACATGAGCATACTTCTCCGTTTCGGCAATCCTCAACTGTTTTAATCCATTTTTACTTATGACTTCACCGAGAATCTCCTTCAAGTGAACAGGAGGAAAAGCGACAGGCAGGGTGAATTTCTCATCGTACTGGGTCATGCAGGCGAACCCTGATATCCGGAGATAAGGTTCTCTTTTGAATAAATCGAAATCGGGCTCGGTTAACACGCGTGTGATTTCTCTTGCCCTGTCAGACCGGAAGTTGAAAAAAATAATCCCGTCCCCGTTTTCTATTTTCACCGGATGCTTCCCATCATTCCCGGTTATGATGACCGGTTTTACGAACTCATCCGTCTCTTTTCGCAAATAGGCATTCCTAACCGCATCAACAGGATTTTTTTCTTCTGTTCCTTCCCCGTTAACGTAGAGTCTGTATGCCTTTTCGATTCTGTCCCATCTGGTATCGCGATCCATTGCGAAATATCTCCCGCATACAGAAGCAATCTCTCCGGCTCCTTTATCGGTTATATAATCCTGTAGTCTCTGCATGAATATCACGCCGCTGTCAGGAGGAGTATCCCTCCCGTCAAGTATGGGGTGTATATAAATACGTTTCAATCCCTTTTCGGCAGCCATATTAATCAGCGCAAAGAGATGGTTTATATGACTGTGAACTCCTCCGTCCGAAAGAAGTCCCATGAGATGCAGGGATGCATTCTCATCTTTTACCATATTTATGACGGAACAGAGCGCATCATTTTCAAAAAAACTTTTATCCCGGATCGCCTTATTGATCCTGACAAGATCCTGATAAACCACCCTTCCGGCGCCTATGTTCAAATGTCCGACTTCCGAATTTCCCATTACGCCTTCCGGGAGACCAACTGCTTCGCCCGAACACAACAATCGGGTATTAGGATACTCTGATTTGAATTTATCAAGAAACGGGGTTCTTGCCATGGCTATCGCATTTCCTTTGCCCGAACCGCTTATTCCCCATCCATCAAGTATTATAAGAATGCAGAATTTTTGGTTATTCAACATATGCTTCCAGCTCTCCGGCCTTCCTTGCTTTTTCAATCATACTCTTGGTCGTCATGCGTTTTGCATCCGACCAGAGTCCTTCAAGATCATAAAATTTTCTTACAGTTTCATAAAAAATATGAATTATGACATCCCCGTAGTCCAGCAAAACCCACAGCCCTTCATTTTTCCCTTCGACACTCAACGGCTTCAATCCTCTCTTTTTCAGATAACGTTCAACATGATAGGCAATTGCGGCAGCCTGGCGATTGGAAAGAGCGCTGCATATTATAAATATATCGGCAACGGAAGTAAGTCCCCTTACGTCAAGTATAACAACATCGGCGGCTTTTTTCTCCAATACAGCTTTAACATAAAGATCGATTCGCTGATCTAAGTCCTGCATTGCCTGATTTGATTTCTTTAAAGTCATCTGTATAATCCCTTGCTTTTAATAAAGAGTTCGACATTCGCCGGTACAAGAAAGCAAATGGGCTCTCCTTCTTGTGCCATCCTGCGAATTTTTGTTGAAGAAATATCCATTTGACTTACTTCAAATATATATACAGGCTTATTAACTTCATGCATATAACAGGAATCCTGCTTTGAAAAATAGTACCCCTCTGATATTTTCGCATTGAGAAAATCTCCTAAATTCATCAGCTTCGCCGTAGAATCCGTGTAGTTACCCCCCGGCCTTGCCATGACTATAAATGGTACAAGGCCAAAAAGCTCCCTGAATGATTTCCATGTATCTATTTCGAGGAATGCGTCAAGACCTACTATAAGATAGAAGTCGGTTTGATCGGTTTGAGATGATTTAAAATATTTTACAGTATCTATTGTATATGAAGGACCCGACCTTTTGAGTTCAACATCCGAAACTGTCAATGCTGAATAATCTGAAATTGCCATCCTGATCATTGCGAGACGATCTATGGCGTCTGCAACACAGGATGAATCCTTGTGCGGAGGAATTGCAGATGGAATAAAGCACACGCTGTCTAAGGCAAACCCAACCTGCACTTCAACCGCAGATCTGAGGTGTCCGAAATGAACCGGATTAAATGTTCCCCCCAACAGTCCTATTCGTTTCAAATAATGCCTCAATCACTCTCTGACCTGACCATCTCCGAATACTATGAATTTTGTCGTGGTGAGCTCTTCCAGACCCATCGGTCCGAAAGCATGCAGCTTGGAAGTGCTTATTCCTATTTCAGCCCCCAATCCGAGTTGCCCTCCGTCATTAAAACGCGTTGAAGCATTCACAAGAACGACAGAGGAATCGACTTCGCGGAGAAAACGCCTTGCCCTGCCGTAATCGCCTGTAACGATCGACTCGGTATGGTTTGATCCGTATTTTGCAATATGGTTGATCGCCTGATCCATATCGTCCACTACCCTGACCGCAACAACAAGATCCAGAAATTCAGCAGGCCAGTCCTTTTCAGTTGCTTTATCAGCCATCGGAAGAATTCTGCATGTTTTAGGACAGCCTCTGATTTCAACTCCTGCTGCAGCGAATTCCTTTGCAATTCCGGGAAGAAAATCCCCTGCTATATCCCTGTGGACAAGCATAGTCTCCATGGCATTACAGACGCCGGGACGCTGAACCTTGGAATTAAAACATATTTTCCGGGCCATGCCGAGATCAGCGCCATCATCAACATAAACATGACAAACTCCCTTGTAATGCTTTAAAACAGGTATTCTCGAATTCTCGACTACAAAACGTATAAGCCCTTCGCCCCCGCGGGGAATGATAAGATCTATATACTCTTCCTGGCTTAAGAGGGCATTTACGGCAAGCCTCTCTCTTACAGGCACAGTCTGAACAGCTTCTTCTGGCAGTCCCGATTCTTTCAGGGCTTTTTTAATGATACCGGTCAATGCCTGGTTAGAGCAAAAAGATTCCGAACCTCCGCGCAATATAACCGCGTTTCCTGCCTTGAGGCAAAGCCCGGCAGCATCAACGGTTACATTTGGCCTTGACTCGTAGATAATTCCTATAACTCCCAGAGGAATACGCATGCGCGATACCTGGAGCCCGTTTGGCCGTATCCATGACCTTGATATCGAACCGACAGGGTCCTCAAGGGCAGCTACCTCTTTAAGACCGTCCGACATCGATCTGATTGTTGAATCACCTATCGTAAGTCTGTCAATAAAGGCTCCTGAAAGTCCGGCTTTTTTTGCGCCGGAAAGGTCTGTTTTATTCTCTTTCTTAATGTATTTTGCCTGGTTGATTATTTCATCGGCGATTTTTAAAAGGACCTCATTTTTCTTTGCTGTGGGGCATTTTGCAACATCTCTTGAAGCGGCCCTTGCCGATTTGGCTATTTCTGCTATGGTTGTTTCAACAGTCATCTGTTACTCCCTCTTTTCAGCGACTTCGATATTTTCATTTTGTTCCGTTGTTCCGGAATTTTATCGCCTTACGCCTCACAACTTGCTCATTTTGAATTGTATTTCACACAAGAAATCCCACAGATTGACACAGAGATCGCACAAAAGGGCCATTTCCGGATTGAAACTAATCGCATTCGCCTGTTAACGCAAGATTGTCTCTGTGAATGACTTCATCATAGGGCTTATGTCCAAGCTTCTCTTTTATCAGACTCGTCTTTAGTCCCATGATCTTCTTTATATCGGAAGCGCTGTAATTTACAAGACCGACTCCGATCACTTCATTGTCCGCATTGCTGAATTCAACTGGAGAACCTTCCCCGAATTCTCCTTTTACTCTTATAATGCCTCCTGGGAGCAGGCTTTTGCCTTTTTCAACAATCGCGTTTACGGCGCCGTCGTCTATTATAATAGAGCCCCGCGGCTTCAGCGAAAAAGCTATCCAGCATTTCTTTCTTGAGAGTCTTTCCTTTCCGGGAACGAAAAAAGTGCCATGTGCTTCGCCTTCAAAAAGTCTGGAAAGAATGCCGGGTTTTTCACCTTTTGCTATAATCATCGGAATTCCCGCTGCTGTGACTTTTTTTGCCGCCTTGATTTTGGTGAGCATACCGCCTGTTCCGAGAGTTCCCGGCATGCTGCCTGCCATCTTTTCAATGCTCTTTCTTATCGTATTAACGACAGGAATAAGTTCGGCGTCGGGATTACTGCGGGGATCTTTTGTGTAGAGTCCTTCAATATCGGTAAGAGTTACAAGAACATCTGCATCCATCAGGATCGCTATCATCGCCGCGAGATTGTCGTTGTCTCCGAATTTAATATCCTCAACCGCGACAGTGTCATTTTCATTTATAATCGGAACAATCTTCCATGACAAAAGGGTGTAAATTGTGTTTCTCGCGTTAAGATATCTTTTTCTGTTTGACAGATCTTCACTTGTAAGAAGTATCTGGGCTACTTTTTTATCGAATTTTTCGAAGGCTTTTTCATATTCCATTATAAGCCCGGCCTGTCCGACCGCGGAAACGGCCTGCCTTTTTGGAATCTCATCAGGTTTTTCCCGAAGACCTATTTTTCTTAATCCTGAAGCCATGGCGCCCGAAGAGACTAGAATAACTTCTGTTCCCTTGTCCATCAGAAGGCTTATCTGCCTGCTTATAGAGCCCATGACCTTTAAATTCAGTCCTTGGTCCTCGGTTAAAACATTGCTCCCTATTTTGACAACAACTCTCTTTGAAGAAGTAATAGATTTGCCGTCATCTTTCATCTTTTTTGTCTTCTCTGCATTTACCCAGTAATAATGCGGTTTTCTGTTTCAGCCGGCTTATGCCTTCGCCTGTTGCGGCGGATATTGTCAATACTTCGGTATTCCCGGTCGCTTTTATAAAAATATCCGCCGCTTCTTTCGCGCCTGTGATATCGAGCTTATTAAGTACAACCAACACTGGTTTCTCGGCAAGACTTTTGCTGTATGAAGCAAGTTCCCTTTTTATAGTATTGTAGCCGGAAAGAGGCAAATCGGGGTTAATGGCCGAAGCGTCTATAAGGTGGATAAGCATGCTTGTACGTTCTATGTGCTTTAGAAATTGTATTCCAAGGCCTGCTCCTTCATGGGCGCCTTCGATAAGTCCCGGGATATCTGCAACAACAAAAGGTTCTCCCCCGGCGATTTTTACTACACCCAGCATGGGTGTGAGGGTGGTAAATGGATAATCTGCTATTTTAGGATGTGCTGAAGAAATAACGCTGATAAGCGTAGATTTGCCTGCATTTGGAAGTCCGACAATTCCGACATCTGCAATAAGCTTGAGCTCAATTTTCAGATTTAAGGTCTGGCCTTCCTCGCCAGGTTGCGCAAAACGGGGGGTCCGGTGTGTTGATGTTGCAAATTTCTTATTCCCTTGGCCGCCTCTTCCCCCTCTGGCAATTACAAAGGACTCATCAGGTTCAACCATATCTTTCAATATGCTGCCTGTGGTAGTATCGCTTATTACCGTACCGGGAGGGATTTCAATGATCAGGTCTTTCCCTTTTTTTCCGGTTTTTAGTCTTCCAGCTCCGTCTCCGCCTTTTTCAGCGATGAAATTCTTTTTATACCGGAAATCGTAAAGGGTTCGCTTTTGTGATACTGTCCTGAAGATAACATCACCGCCCTTGCCGCCATCTCCACCGTCCGGTCCTCCGCGCGGAATAAACTTTTCTCTTCTGAGACTTACACAGCCTCTTCCACCGTTACCGGACTGGACAGTAATAATTGCTTCATCTATAAATTTCACTCTGCATATACGCTGGCTTTTTTACGTGAACGTCCAAAATCTTCATACGCAACGACCCCGTCAATCTTTGCAAACAATGTGAAATCTTTCCCCAAACCGACATTGTTGCCAGGATGTATTCTTGTTCCAAGTTGACGAACAAGTATGCTGCCGGCTCGGACTTTCTCGCCGCCGAAGCATTTCACGCCACGTCTTTGTCCATTACTGTCACGGCCATTCCTTGAACTGCCGCCTGCCTTCTTGTGTGCCATTTATATACTCCTGTAAAAAAACAAGTTATGCTTTTATGCTGTCGATTTTAATTGCCGTATAAGCCTGCCGGTGACCGTTTTTACGGCGATATCCTTTTCGTCTTTTGAATTTGAAGACCAGAATTTTTTTCGCCTTATCCTGCTCAACGATACTGGCAAGGACAGTTGCATTCTCGACAAAAGGATTGCCGACTTTAACTGTTTCACCATCCGAAAACATGAGAACCTTATCAAATGAAACAGTTGTACCAACATCACCGGGTATTTTCTCAATTCTAAAGGTTTCACCTTGTTCAACCTTATATTGCTTTCCGCCGGAATTAACTATAGCGTACATTTTTTCCTCCTGAAAAATCAGATTACTATATTTTGAAAAATTGTGATAATATCCTTCAAAAATATATTGTCAAGAATAATCTGGATTTTATAAGCCTGTATGGTATTAATTCCCCTGATCAGACCAACCTGATTTATATATAACATATGGAACTATTTTTATTTTTTGTCAACAATAGTTTTAAACTGCGGCCGGATGTTGACAGAATCGTAAAAAAGCAGAAATATCAGAACAAATTCGCATTTTCACCCAAAACAAATTTGAGAGGACAATTCAATGCTGACAGTAAAAAATGATTGTACAAAAATTGGCTGGATAGGAGCTGGCGTCATGGGACTTTCAATGTGCCGGCACATAATGGAAAAAGGATTTGCCGTAACCGTATATAACAGGTCACGCAGCAAAGCCGAGCCGCTCATCGAAAAAGGGGCTGTATGGGCATCATCTCCCGATAAGGTAGCCGGATTATCGGATATTGTTTTTACCATGCTCGGACTTCCGGAGGATGTCAGGGAGGTTTATATGGGGAGAAAGGGTATATTTTCAGGGGTTAAAAAAGGCTCCATTCTTGTTGATATGACGACAACGAGCCCGAGCCTTGCAATCGAAATTTATTCATTTGCAGCAGAAAAAGGAGTTTATGCTGTTGATGCACCAGTTTCAGGCGGTGACGTAGGCGCCCGCTCAGGAACTCTCTCCATAATGGTTGGCGGTGATCCGGAGATTGTCGAAAAAATAAAGCCACTTATGGAGGCAATGGGGAAAAAGATAGTATACCAGGGACCTGCGGGTTCAGGGCAGCACGCAAAAATGTGCAACCAGATCGTCGTAGCAGGCACGATGATAGGTGTATGTGAAAGCCTCCTTTACGGATATAAGGCCGGACTCGATATGAAGACCATGCTTTCCAGCATATCGGGGGGCGCTGCGGCATGCTGGGCGCTCGATAATATGGCGCCGCGGATTTTAAAAAGAGATTTTAATCCCGGCTTTTTCGTCGAGCATTTTATTAAGGACATGGGTATAGCCCTTGATGAGGCTAAACGGATGAAACTCGTTCTTCCGGGACTTGCTCTTGTAAATCAGTTATATATGTCGGTTCTGGCTCACGGCGGCGGGAAATCGGGCACACAGGCGCTTATACTGGCACTTGAACAGATGAGCAATATATCCCATTAATTTTATTCTCGGACTTTCTTATGCCGATTCTGGATATAGGCATTCCGCAGACCCTCATAAGGCTCCAAAGCCGCTTTTTTAAAGGTTTCGTAATCGCCTATCTTAAGAGATGTCTCATTTATTATCCTGTAACCGGTCACTATCAATGACGCCTCAAGAGGTTCAACATATGAAACCGGTTTTAAAAACCGGTCGCCCGCCATGCCGAAAGTGTCCCGGAGAGTGGAAGGTCCGAGGAATGGCCATACAATATAAATGCCGTTTCCTATACCGTATGTCGCAAAAGTCTGACCCAGATCTTCATCGCCATTTTTTAATTCAGGATAATTTTTTGCCGGATCATCAAAACCCAGGATGCCTTCAGTGCTGTTTACGACGAACCGTGCGAATTCATGACTTGCGGTCTCAAATTTACCCTGAAGCAGGCAGTTTACTAACCGGACCGGCATTCCCAGATTATCAAAAAAATTATGAACACCGGTCCTTACCATCCTCGGGATTACGGCACGGTACATAGTCGCGACAGGTTTCATAAACCAGAAATAGAGCTTGTCATTGAAATGAAACATGCCCTTGTTCCAATAATAAAGAGGGTCGGCAATCCTGATGATTTCTTCACCGGTCTCTTCTTTTAAAAAATCTGGGTCGTCATCCAGATACTCCTGATCGGAATAATCCGACCCGGTAGCAATCAGGACTTCCGGCAAATGCTCTTTACCTGTCTCAATAATTGATTCAGAACCATATCCCGGCAAAAGAACATCCTGGGAGCTATATGCTGGTGGAGCCGACATAACGGCAATAAATACAATATAAAAAATAATTGAGGCCTTGAATCTATTCATAAATATGACATTACCATATAATAGCAATTTATTTGATTTCAGCTTTTTGCTGTTCCGCAAGTTTTTTTTCAAGCCGCCCTATGAGTTCGTCGGGAGATTCCTTCGAGAGAATTTCGTTAAACTGGGACCTGTAATTCTGAACGAGGCTGATACCTTCGATCTGAACATCATAGACCTTCCAGTTGTTATCCTTCAACCTCATACTGTAATCGACCGAAAACTCGCTTTTTTCTCTTACTATCTTTGTTTTTACTACCGCCTTGGAATCAGTAACCATCTCCTCTCCGATGTAAACCACTTTTTCATCCCTGTATTCTCCCCGAACCTTTTCATAATAAGTATTTCCGAGAATTTCTGAAAAAACCTTGCTGAATTTTATTCTCTGCTGCGGAGAAAACCTCTTCCAGTTACTTGCCAGCGCCCTTCCTGAAAGCTCCATGAAGTCAAAAGCTTTTCCTGCTATTTCCCATATTTTATCACGCTGAACGTTTTTAAGAGATGGGTTTTTAAACTTGGAGTCTCTCAAAAGGCTGATCCCTTCGTCTATCGGGCCTTTAAGCGCATCCATCGGTCCCGTATCAGCACAAAAAAGAAAAGCCGGTGAAAAGGTTATCATAATAAAAAGAATTACAGCTTTTTTCACTGATCTCTCCTGTCAGATATAATTTGTTGGTTTTAAATCTTGCCAAAAACATACTTGCTTAACAACTCTTCAAGATCAAGAGCAGACTCAGTCTCAGTTATCATCTCTCCCGGCTTCAGTAAAGCATCAGAGCCGCCCGGGGAAATCTTTATATATTTGTCTCCGATTATACCGGCGGTCTTAACCGACGCGATTACATCATCCGTCAGGACAAGCCCCTTCTCTATTTTCATTTTGACTATGGCATTTTTATCCTTATCAAGGGAAATTGACTCAATAGTGCCCACCTTAACTCCGGCTATCTCTACAGGAGCACCTTGCTTCAGACCTGAAACAGACTGGAATCTGGCATAAACCGGATAATTGTTATCACCTACCAGCTCCATCTTTCCAAGCTTAATGGTAAGATAACCCACACAAACGAGCCCGAGCAGAACAAATATTCCAACGTATGTTTCTATTAATGTTTTTTTCACATTCCCTCCAACTCATCAGCAGTAACTGAGCTTATATTTCTTGCTTTCCTTAAACTTTGAGCCTGTAATAATCTCTTCAGGACGGTTGCCGGAACCAGCCTCTGCAAATGAGGCGCTTGCAAACAAACAAAAATCGGGTTTGGGTGCTTTCTCCAGAATATCATTTAAATCAATCATTGATACCAGTCTGTCGCACATTATTTCTGCTTTGTCCCCGGCTAAACCTGGAAGAAGGATGAGGATGCCCTCATGCCCGTAAAAGAAACAGCTATCAGTGCCTCTTATACAATCATGTGCCTTTGAAACAAAGCTGTTTAAAATTGCTTTTGAGGCGCCCGTTCCCTGACTCAGTGCTATCTCGTTTAAATTTTCCAGGTGGAGTAGTATAATAGAAAATCCCGTTTGCCCAGGCATTGCAAAGGCCTGCTCTCCCGAAAGCTTGCCTTTGTGAGTAATCGAAGGAATACAATCTATCTTTTCACTACGGTTTTCCATTCCCTGTATAAATTCTTTTATGGCAGGATCTGAAGCCGCAGCCAATTCATCCTTGCTTCCTTCAAAAAGTACGCGGCCATCATTTAACATGGCAACCCGCTGCGAAATATTAAAAATATCGGGTATGTCATGGCTGATAACAACCCCTGTAAAGCCGAACTTCTGCTGATAATCAGATATCATCCTGTGGACAGCTTTTTTTCGGATAGGATCAAGCCCTGTTGTAGGCTCATCGAATAGGACTATCTCCGGATCAGTGATTAGCGCTCTTGCAAGGGCCACCCTTTTTTTCATCCCTCCCGAAAGCTGTGAAGGGTACTTTTCGTCTATCTCATGCAGATCAAGCTGTTCCATTTTATCCCTGACCCGTCTGTTTATCTCCGAATCGGGTAAAGATGTTGTTTCACTGAGCGGAAGGGCGATGTTTTCATATATTGTTAAAGAATCGAAAAGGGCTGTTCCCTGAAACATGTAACTGCATTTTCTTTTTAGGGCTTTTCTCTCGGCCTTGTTCATGTCCGAAACAGGGCGACCTTCAAAAAGGATTGCACCCGAATCCTGTTCTAGGAGTCCGATGATATGCTTGAGAAGTACACTTTTCCCTCCCCCGCTTTTTCCAATTATCGTTGTTATCTCGCCCTTATAAATGCTGAGATTGGTGCCGGATAGAACATGGTTTTCACCAAAGCTCTTATAAACATCCTTAAATTGAATTAAAGGCTCTCTCATAAGTTTTATTTACAGCAGAAAAGATGTTAAAACATAATCTGTTACAAGAATCAGAATACAGGAAATAACAACAGCCGAAGTCGTTGAAATGCTAACTCCTTTTGCGCCGAAACCATCGGTCCTTGTATGTGTAAAATAGCCCTGGAAACAGCATATCGTTACAATAACAGCCGCAAATACAACCGACTTTATAAAACCTCCTGTAACATCCTCCAGCACCACGCTCGTTTCAATACGGGTAAAGTACGCGCCCGGGCTTATTCCTAGCAGAACGGAGCCGGTAAGATACCCTCCCAGAATACCGACCACGTCAAAAAGGGCGGTAAGTAGAGGCATACTGATTAAAGCGGCAGCCAGCTTTGGACTAACAAGAAAACGGATGGGGTTGATATCCATTGTCTCAAGAGCATCGATCTCTTCCGAAATCCTCATTATACCAACTTCAGCAGCCATAGCCGAACCGGCTCTTCCCGTCACCATAATAGCCGCCAGTACAGGACCAAGTTCCCTTATCAGTGAAAGAGCAACAGCAGCTCCTAAAAATCCGGTTGAACCGAATTTTACGAGTGTATAGTATCCCTGAAGCCCGAGCACCATTCCGGTAAATGCCCCTGTAAGACATATGACAAAAACCGATTTTGCCCCGATGAAATAAATCTGCTGCATTATTTTATTAAACTGGAAAGGACGGTAAAATATTAACGCAAAACTCCTGAAAAAGAAAATGGCGATGCGTCCCATCTCCTTTATTATGAAGATTGTTTCCCTCCCAAGACTGGTGAGCGGGTATATAAAAGCGGATATGTGCATTATAACAACCTTATAACAATTCCAAATTACAATATAAATGAATTTGTTTCTTTTACGAATATAATAAAATGGCATAAGGTGTCAAGAAAGTAAAAATGATATGAAGCCTAATATTGATTATTGATTCAGGCAAATCAAAAATACAGCTCCTTAAGAAGTCATAATTGACAATCTTCTGCCGCCTTGTTAAAGTTTTTTTATAAATGGTTCAAAATGAGATTTATAAGAGATGATCACAACACAAGGAGATTCCGTGGGAAATTTTACCGGATATTCAGAAGGATATTGCAGACACGACGGTCTGAATATTTTTTACCGCCAGTATAAGGCCAGTCCTGAAAAAGCAAGAATGATCATAACCCACGGGCTTGGGGAACACTCGGGACGGTATTTGAACGTAGTAAACAGCCTTGTCCCTAAAGGCATAAGCATTTTTGCGCCCGATTTCCGCGGACACGGGAAAAGTGACGGGAAACGGGGCCATGTCCTTTCTTTCGGCGACTATCTTGAAGATCTTTATTCAATATCAGAAGTGGCTCTAAAAGAAAAAAAGCCCGGTATGAAATGCTTTCTCCTTGGGCACAGCATGGGCGGTCTTATCGCAATAAATTACACAATCCTCCGGCAGGAGACAATTGACGGGCTGATTATTTCATCCCCCTCTCTCGGAGTGGCTGTAAAAGTTCCGGCCATAAAAGCTGCTCTGGGGAAAGCAATGTCATTTTTATGGCCGGGCTTGAGCTTGAATAACGAGCTGGATGCTTCAAAGATAAGTCATGATAAAAAGGTGGTGGAAGCCTACAGAAATGATCCTCTCGTGCATGATCGCGTTACCGCCCGCTGGTTCACCGAATTTTTATCGGCGATGGAAAATGCCAATAATCAGATATCGGAAATTAAAGTGCCTTTCCTGATGCAAATAGCCGGAGATGATCATATTGCTAATGCGGCAGCTTCGAAATCTTTTTTTGAAAGACTCTCTTCAAAAGACAAAACCCTTCATGTCTATGAAGGACTTTACCATGAAATTTTCAACGAGAAAGAAGAAGACAGAAAGCCGGCGATAGACGACCTTGAAAGCTGGATCGATTCCCGCATATAATGACCTGAATTTCTCCAGCGACGGTATCATTTTGCGGCCTTTCCTACCACATTCTTTCCAAATTTTTTCACAATATCGTCAAGAGCTCTGTCCACCTTTTCCCACTTGCCGTTCTCCTTTTTCTCTTCATCAAACAGGTTTATCTGTAAAGGAACGGAAGCGGGAATAAGCCCGCTCACTCCTACACCTATTAACCTTACCTCTTTATTAAGTTCATAAGAATTAAGAAGCGCTGCTGCTTCTTTATATATGGCCCGCGAAGAGTGTGTGGGTGATTTAACAGTAATGCTCCGGGTGGACTGTCTGAAATCGGCATCTTTTATTTTAAGCACAACGGTCTTTGCCATTAATTTCTTGCCCCTGAGCTGCTTCCCGATATCTTCAGCATGTGCGAGAAGATACTTATTCAGAAATATTTTGTCGCACGTATTTTTTTCAAGAGTTGTTTCGCAGCTTATGGATTTGCTGCGGCTGAGTGGTACAATAGGGGAATTATCAGAACCGGTCGAAAGCTCAAGGAGCCTGTAACCATATTTTCCAAATCTTTTTATAAGCATCTCCGCGGGATATTTCTTGACATCACCAAGCAATTTAATCCCTGTTTTTTCAAACTCTTTAAATGTCGCCTTTCCTACTCCAGGAACTTTCCCGATTGGAATAGATTCCGCAAATAGTAGAGCCTGTTCAGGCATTATTATGGTTAAACCATCAGGCTTATTAATGTCGGAAGCTATTTTGGCAAGGAACTTGTTAGGCGCAATACCGATGGAACAGCCAAGGCATACCGTATCTCTTATTTTTTTTTTAATGGATGAACCGATTGTTTCAGGATCACCATGCAGCCTTTCACATCCGGATATATCCATATAGGATTCATCAATGGAAACAGGCTCAACTAGCGGTGAAAATTCTTCCAGTAAAGCCATTATCTTTTCTGAAATTTCGGAATACCTTCCCATTCGCGGGTGAAGAAATACACCATCAGGACATTTTTGTCTCGCCAGATACATGGGCATTGCCGAATGAACCCCGAACTTTCTTGCTTCATAACTTGCCGCAGAAACAACACCGCGCCCGGACAGCCCGCCAACGATAACGCACCTGCCCTTCAGATTATTATCAAGCTGTTCCACTGATGCGAAAAATGCATCCATATCAATATGAAGGATCATTGATCATATTTCCCTGACAAGAAAGCTTGCTATTTATTACAAATTTGTATTATTATACAAATTACTATGGATGGACTCGCAAAAAGCGATTTTATGCCGTGAACGGCAGCCTATTACCTTTAGAACATACCGGATTATATCATAAGTGGAAAGAATTTAAACTCTGTAAAATTTGATTGATAATCAATGAAAACAATAGAAGATATTACCCTGCTTTACGAAATCAGCAATGCCTTGAATGAACACCTTGATCTCAAGAAATCGCTGTACAAGGTCCTTGATATACTGTCCAGTTCTCTGAATATGGTTCGGGGAACCATAACCATTCTCAACCCGTTGCGTAATGAAATTCACATAGAGGTGGCACACGGAATCTCGCGGAATATAGTCGAAAATGTGAAATATAAACTGGGAGAAGGAATTACGGGTCGCGTTATTCAAACAGGCAAAGATGTTGCCATTGCTAAAATCAGCCAGGAACCTCTTTTTCTCAACCGGACTGCCTCTCGCAAAGCTTCGAATAAACAGGAACTTTCGTTTATTTGTGTTCCTGTGAAAAAGGGGGATCATGTAATCGGAGCCCTAAGCGTGGACAGGCCTTATGACCCGAATTACCCCCTTAAAGAAGGTAAAAAACTGCTTTCTGTTATTGCGACAATGATAGCAAGACATGTCATAAATCTGGAAATAATCAGCCTGGAGAAGGAACAGCTGAAAAATGAAAACAGAAGATTAAGAAGCGAGCTTGAGAACAGATACAGCGTAACAAATATTATCGGAAACAGCAGCAGGATGCGTGAAGTATATCAGATGATTTCTCAAGTCTCGAAAAGTAACGCAACTGTTCTTTTAAGAGGTGAAAGCGGAACAGGCAAAGAGCTCGTTGCGAATTCAATACATTACAACAGTAATAGAGCCAAGGGACCATTTATCAAGGTAAATTGTGCGGCTCTTCCCTCGAACCTTATCGAAAGCGAGCTCTTCGGGCATGAAAAAGGATCTTTTACGGGCGCAATTAAACTGAAACTCGGAAAATTCGAGCTTGCCGATAAAGGGACTCTTTTTCTCGATGAAATAGGATCTGTAAATCTCGACGTTCAGGTAAATCTTCTGCGTGTTCTTCAGGAAAAGGAATTTGAAAGGATCGGAGGTCAGAAAACAATAAAAACAGATGTGCGCATTATAACCGCGACCAATAAAAATCTTGAGCAGGCGGTTGATGAAGGCACTTTCAGAGGAGATCTCTATTATCGCCTGAATGTTTTTCCCATTTATATGCCGCCGCTAAGGGAAAGAAAAACAGATATCCTGCTTCTAGCAGATTACTTTCTGGAAAAATACGCACATGAAAACAATAAGGATATAAAGCGATTTTCAACCCCTTCAATAGATATGATGATGGCTTATCACTGGCCCGGGAATGTGCGTGAGCTTGAAAACTGCATTGAACGGGCGGTTTTATTGTGTGAAGAAGGAGTTATTCACAGCTACCATCTTCCGCCGACCCTGCAGACAGGTTCTGAATCCGGAACAATGCCAACTCTTTCACTTGATGATGCAGTTGCAACCCTTGAAAAGGAAAAGATTATTGATGCTCTGAAAAATACGAGGGGAAACAGCGCCCAGGCAGCAAAAATTATGAAAACAACCATCAGGAAGTTCAACTATAAAGCAAAAAAATATAATATCGACTTTCACCAGTACCGTTAGAATAACTGAACAGAAGATACCTTTCTCCGCTCTTCGGATAATCGGAAGGCGGTAATTGCACCAAGAAGAGTGAGTGTGAATAATTCTGATTGCAGATTTCAATGCCGACGATCGAAAACATTCCAATGCCTTACAAGGCAAGCTCTGCACAGACGTTCCCTAAACACTTAGCTGCCGGTATTACCGGGAAGGAAATTAGTTTATGCAATTCACTTTTGCGCACAACAACTTTAATGTATTGAATTTGGAAAAAAGCCTCGATTTCTACAAAAAGGCGCTGCAACTGACTGAAGCCAGAAGGCGCGTGGCGCCGGATGGTAGTTTTATCCTTGTTTTCTTAAGCGATGGTCATATGACGCACCAGCTCGAATTAACCTGGCTCAGGGATAGGCAGGAACCATACAATCTCGGTGATAACGAATTTCATCTGGCCTTTATGGTTGACGATTTTGCGGGCGCCCATGCCCTGCATGAAAAAATGGGTTGTATCTGTTATGAAAACAAAGCCATGGGGATCTATTTTATAAATGATCCGGACGATTACTGGATCGAAATTGTCCCCAAGAGATGATGTGGATGGGTGGCATTATAAAAATTGCAATTCCAACTCCCTGCGTATCTTGTAAGCGTGAGTCGTCGTATCCACTGCAACATCATTCCAGCAGAGTGATTGACCTTCTTTGACCGTACGAATGACTTTTATGTCATGCGCGAGTCCCAGCGGTAAGCCGCCCATCGCGACCGATCTATTAACCGGTAATAATTTCCCCCAAACAGTGTACCCACCTTCACCGTCGAGGATAGTCCCTGCCTTCAGATCGCTTTTGGCGGTTGCAACCACATCGGCATTCCAGCTATGTGCGACTCCCGTGGCTTCTTTACGTAATGCGACACTCGCCACCGACATGCCGACTTCCAGGCCAATCAGATGCCAGCGTTTATAGAGTGTGAAATATCGACCGCTCGGATCCGTATGGGCATTGTATTCTTCAAAACAGTTTTTAATGTATTCCGTTTCCGCTTCAACTGTCACCCACACACCCATACGGATGTCATATGGAATCTTTCTACCATCCGCCTCAAGCGAGGATATAACTTCGACCATCCCTTTTTTCTCAAGAACACCACCTTCAGAAACAGGTCGTGTGACATAAGGAATATCTTCAATACCGGCAGGTGGGTACAGGAGCCCATTGCTGGGTACCGATAGACCGGTGGCATTCGCAACCGCGGCGCACTCAATGGAAGGCTTGGAGCCATCAAGGAAACTGTTGAACATCTTTGGATTCAAACCGCCGCGCCGGGCTTGTTCCGGCGTTAGCCCGTAATAGCCCCAAACGGTATCAGGTGTGGATTCAGAAAAGTGGGGCAGCCATTTATGACCACGACCGGCAGCTACGACAGGAAAACCGCACGTTCTTGCCCAGTCCACCAGATCACAAATCAATGCCGGCTGATCTCCGAATGCCAATGAATAGACAACCCCCGCTTCAGCAGCTTTCCGGGCGAGCAGGGGGCCACAAAAGGCATCTGCTTCAACAGTCACGTTGACAACGTGTTTGTTATAATTGAAAGCGAGCAGGCAGTGATCGACAGCAGCAATAGGGTGCCCCGTACATTCAACTATAACGTCAATTGCCGGGTGTTTGACAAGCGCTTCCCAATCTTCTGAAATACAGGTGAATCCAGTTTTAAGCGCTTTGTCTAATGATGCGGCATTGAATTGCTGATCCTTCCATCCGACTCGCGCCAGATTGCGCTTAGCGCCGGCGGGAGAGAGATCTGCGATACCGACTAGGTGAACGCCGGGGGTATTCGGGAGTTGTGCCAGGTACATCGAGCCGAACTTGCCGGCACCTATGAGGCCAACGCGTATGGCTTTATTATTGGCGGCGAGTTGTTGCAGTTTTTCATGAAGACTCAATACGGTCACCATTGTTATGTATAGGTAATGATGGTAATAACTTGTGTCTGCCGTGAGTATAGGCGGAACTATTACGGGAGTCAAGAAAACTTATCGTAGCTGCCATTGAAGCTCCCCGCCGCATAGCAGAAGGGAAATGCGCTCGCTGTTTCGGTTCGATTTCACTCAACTTTGACGGCCTGCTTAAAATCTCGGCAGGAATTGCTATATTGCCGAGATCTTGAATTACACATGCAAGGCGGCATTATGCAGCAGGAACTTCTCAATTTTTTGTATATTTACAGAATATTAAGGGCTAAGTCAATAAACAACTGATAAAAGAATAAAATATCACTTGAAAGCCTTTGAATATTGTGTTAGGCGGGTCGTGGTTTTATTATATGCGAAAGACTCTTTTTATTGTTAATTTGAAGTGGATATTCCTTTCTACCAATCTGACGGGAGGCTGGTATGATTGAGGCGGTTCTGTTTATGCTGGGACTGGGGCTTGCTTGCAGTTCTTTATTGAGCGCGGCCTCCAAAATATTTTATGTGTATGAAGATCCAAGAATAGCTGAAGTTGAGGGGGTTCTCGCAGGCGCCAACTGCGGAGGTTGCGGTTTTGCGGGCTGCTCCGCGGCCGCGGGCGCAATTGTATATGGAAAAGCCACGCCCAGCGCTTGTATTGTCGGCGGAATGGAATCGGCCGTAAATGTTGCAAGAATTATGGGGTTAGATCCGGGAACGGCCGAGCCGAAAAAATCCCTTAACGAATGCAACGGAGGAGACAGGGCCGAAGATAAGTTTATCTATAACGGTATCACAAGCTGCAGGGCGATGTCGGCATATTACGGTGGAAAACGTCTTTGCCGTGTAGGCTGTATAGGATTTGGAGATTGCGTTGCTTCGTGCATGTTTAATGCCGTTCATATGGGACCGGACGGGTACCCGGTTGTTGATGAAGCAAAATGCGTCGGATGCGGGGCATGCGAAAAAGTCTGTCCGAAAGGCATCTTAAACGTTCGTTCAATGTCCGAGAGGCTTCTTCATTTCAACGCGGAAGACGACGCCCTTTCACCGTGCAGCCAGACATGTCCTGCCGAAATCAATATTCCGCAATACATATCGCAGATCGCGAGTCGTGATTTTTCCGGAGCCGTTAACACAATAAGGGATCGAAATCCACTTCTTCTTTCCTGTGGAAGAGTCTGCCCTCATCCCTGCGAATCCTATTGCCGGAGAGGAATTGAAGACGAGCCTGTATCCATCAATCAGTTGAAGCGCTTTGTTGCGGACTATGAAATGAATTCAGGAAAGCGTCTTCCAATTCCATGCGCTCCATCTACCGGGAAAAAAGTGGCGGTTGTCGGTGGCGGACCGGCGGGCTTAAGCTGTGCATATTTCCTGAGACGGCTTGGCCATGATGTAACCATATTCGATATGATGCCGGAGCTGGGCGGCATGATCCGCTACGGTATTCCGGAGTATCGCCTTCCAAAAACCGTGCTGAAATGGGAGACGGACGGTATTCTGGCGCTGGGTATCGAGCATAGGCCCAACGTAAGGCTGGGAAAGGATTTTGGTATCGCATCTTTAAAAACCGAAGGATTTGACGCCGTTTTTCTCGGCATCGGCGCATGGAAGGACTACATGCTCGGGGCTGAAGGTGAAAACCTTGAAGGTTGCTACACCGGAATTGATTTTCTGACGCGGTTTGCAGAGCATCAGCAGGAAGGAAAGAAAATTGGATCTTTTACCATTGGCCGTAAATGCGTTGTAATCGGAGGTGGAAATACAGCTATAGACTGTGTCCGGACTCTGATCAGACTCGGAGCGGAAGAGGTTTATATTGTTTACCGCAGAACCCGGAGCGAGATGCCCGCCAATAAGGTTGAAATAGAAGCGGCTGAGCACGAAGGCGTGAAGTTTGTATTTCTTGCTGCGCCTGTCAAGGTAATTGCCGACCAGAACAATCGGGTATCCAAACTCGAATATCTCAGGATGGAGCTTGGGGAACCGGATGCAAGCGGAAGACGTCGTCCCGTGCCGGTGAAAGGCTCTGAAACCTGTATTGATACCGATATGATTATTTCCGCCATAGGCCAGGGGCCTAACGTTTCATTTATAAATGACGATGAAGTAATAAAAGAATTGAAAATTACCAGGTGGAGTACGATAGATGCCGACCCTGAAACTTTACAGTCAAGCATCCCTTATGTTTTTACGGCAGGAGACGCGTTTACCGGGGCTTCACTGGTTATTGAGGCAATCGGAGGAGGGAGAAGGGCGGCCCGGGCAATTCACCTCTATCTGACGGGAGAGGAAGTTACACCTGTCCCAAAATCTTTAAGGAAAAAGCATATCCGGGAATCTCTTTTTACTTCCGTTGAAGGGGTAGTGCGCTCGAAACGGACGCCCATGCCGGAGCTTCCGGTAGGCGAACGGATCGTCTCTTTTGTGGAATCAGACCTTGTTATAAGCGAAGCCGATGCGATTCACGAATCCGGACGCTG
>CAYODW010000016.1:24219-36997 GCA_964402865.1 uncultured Desulfonema sp.
TGGAATCAGACCTTGTTATAAGCGAAGCCGATGCGATTCACGAATCCGGACGCTGTCTGAACTGCTGCCGGATATGTTACGATAAAGACAGAAAAGCGGCGTAAAGCTGAAATCTTTTATAAAAGCTGTTAGTACTTCGTACAAAGACCTTTACACAACATCTTATCTGTTGTCATGTCGGGTATGGGTCCTTATGCAATCCGCATGAATCAGACCATACCCTTCGTCGACGGCGGCATATCCGCATCCATTATATCCGAACAGGCTCCATGATTATAAGGTCACGAAGCCATTTACAGTATCCGCCTGTACAATGTTTTGTTGTCTGTCTGAAGCGTCATTTAATACTCATAATAAATTTCCTACGGTATGAATGCGCACCCATATCACCACCGGCTCATGACTTCTATCCCTCTTCTTCTTGCAATTTCCTCCTGAAGCTGCTCAAACTGCCTGCCTATAACTCCTAACAGGTAGAGCATCACCTGATAACCTGTCTGTTTATCTGCTTCAAAAAGACGGATAAGATCTTCTCTTCGAAATTTTATTACTTTGCATTTCTCTGAAGCGCAATATCCTGAAAGGCGGTATTTATATGGAGGAACAAAGCAAGTCCATCCGAATGCCTGTGCGGCCGAAGTAAACGAAACAGCAGGCGTTTTACCTGAAACAGGCATGCCTGACGGCTCGGATCTCAATTCAACATCACCTTCAGCCAGTATCCATACATGGGTAGCATCGGTCCCATGAGTAAAAATCCGGGCGCCTTTTTCAAATTCAACATCTTCGCCGCAATTCAGAACCGTACGGAGGCTATCATCATTCAGATCTTTAAAAACATCCGCTTTTTTTAGAAAATCAGGGCTTATCATCTTCCGCCTCCTTCAAGCGCCAAATCATTCTGAACCCGGCCGGAAATCAGATGTTCATTGAATACTCGAATCATCTTTGCCGGATCCATCTTCTGATAAATGATGGACTTCTCATTTTGGATCTCAACAGTAACGTTGGGTTCACTCGAGCATCTGCCGATACACCCTCCGGCCGAAACCTTAATTCTGTAATGACCGGACCTGGCTATTTCTTCTATAAGTACCTTCATTATTTCACGGGCGCCTGCTGCTATTCCGCAGGTTCCCATATGAACAGTAACCTTCACAGGTGAAAAGGGCGCCTGATCAGCCGTTTCACGGAGTCTTTCAAAGCGGTTGCCGACAACCGTCAGCATTGCAGACAGCACCTTATAACCGGCATCCGGGTTATCTTTCATAAACCCGAACAACAGATCTCTTTCTATCATCAAGACAGTGCATTCATCTGAAGCGCAATAAGCTGAAAGTTTGTATCTGTATGGAGGGAGAAGGCTTGACCACCCGAAAATATTATTTTCAGATAAAGAGGACAGAGTGCTCTCTTCGGATGTTTCACTATCAGGCAGATCAAACCTCAAGTCAATCAATCCATTATTAACCACCCAGAGATGAGCGGCTGAATCTCCATCTTTAAACAAACGATGGCCATAGTTAAATTTCTTCCGGGTGCAGAAAGAGTCGATAACAGATAATTCGTCATCATTCAGATCGGAAAAAGCTTCAACACGTTTGAGCAATTCAAGATAGGCCATTCATACCTCCTAATTTAATTGGCGTTAGGGAGTAACGAAGTTGGAAAAACAATATCAATAAAATGAAGAAAATTCAATATTAATTACAGTATTCCCATCCTTTGCCTGCTATCAATAAGGATTATTCAAGTTAGAGTCAGAATAAGATCTTGCATTTACTTCAAAAATGCTTAACAATAGCGGAGAAAGATATTCCTACTAAATGATCCGGTAGATATGAGTTATGCAAAAATTTGGTATTTTGCCAGAGAGAACTTGTTTTTTATAATAATATGAAACGGCATCAACAGTATCATAGCTAATAAGTTATCTCTATATTAATAGAAGGAGAATGGAAGATGAGTATATTGAAAGAATTCAAAGAGTTTGCTGTAAAAGGTAATGTTGTTGACATGGCTGTCGGTATTATTATCGGCGCCGCTTTCGGCAAGATCGTTTCTTCTATCGTCAGTGATGTGATTATGCCGCCCATAGGCCTGATAATAGGGGGAGTAGACTTCAGCAAACTCGCTATTACATTGAAACAGGCATCAGGTGATGCCGCTGCTGTAGTAATATCCTACGGCAAGTTTATTCAAACGGTTGTCGATTTTACCATTGTGGCATTCGCGATATTTATGCTTATAAAAGCCATTAACACACTTAAGCGCAAACAGGAAGCAGCAGTACAACCTCCGCCGGGGCCTTCAAAAGAGCAGTTGTTGCTTTCAGAAATACGAGACATTCTGAAAGAAAAACGTTAATCTTGAATCCTTGAATTCTCAGAGGATCACCAACTGATTTGAAGATGATCCGCTTTTATTAATTAGCAGTCATATTCCTATCATTATCTCTTTTCATCGGGATCCGCTTTTTTGGTATAAATCACAAGCCGGTCGCCGGGGCGGACAGAGAGGGTTCTTTTATCAAGCCTGTTCCAGATGGAAATAGACAGAACAGGAATATCGAACCTGTTTGCGATCGAATAGAGAGTATCCCCTTTTTTTACAACATAGATCTGTCTGCCCTGATCGGATGTATGACTGTTTAAATGCTGTTCATACCGTTTTGCAAAACCTTGTGAAGAGCCTTTTGGGATAAGAATGGTGTGTTTTCCCTTCGAAAGGAAGTAACCCCGTAATTCGGGATTAAGATCCATTATCTCCTTGAAGGAACATTTAGCCGACTTTGCAATAATTTTTATGGGAATTTCATTGGCGCATTCAAGATTTACCCTGTCAAAGAGTATCGGGGGATAATACTCTTTATCCGTAAGTATGAATCCGTATTTTGCCGGGTCCCGCATGATCAGCTTTATAGAAAGAATCCTGAAGATGTATCTCTGTGTTTCATTATAGAGATAAAGCCTGTAAAAATCATCGGTTTCCTGCTCATTAATTTCGGCAAGAAGCCCCTCTTCCCCCATGTTATATGCGGCGGCGGCCAGTGTCCATGAACCAAACATGCCGTAAAGATTTTTCAAATAGATTAGAGCCGCCCTTGTGGAAGCGAAGAAATTGCGCCTTTCGTCTTTATTCCCGTTGACGGCCAGTCCATAACTTTTCCCGGTTTCGGGAATAAACTGCCAGTAGCCGACAGCGCCTTTATTTGATGTTGCGTTTGGTTTCAGCGCGCTTTCCGCAATGATGATGTACTTCAGATCGTCCGGCATGCCGCTTTCCTTGAGCGTTTGTTCGATATAAGGTAAATAGCGGCGGGAACGCTTGAGCCATAAAATAACCTGGGCTTGATCGAGTGAAGAGATAAGAATCTCCCTTTCGAAGCGTTCTTTAACATCCTGAATTTCAACAGGGACTTGTTCCCCGCAGAAAGTCACCGGCCCGTCTGGAATTAAGGGGAAATCTGGATAATTAAGATGCTGCTGTTCAGAAGGAGCTGCAATGGAATTTAAGGCAATAAAAAAAACTGAAAGAAGCAATAAAATTTTGTTGCAGGTTATATGCACATTTGCCTCCATTTCCTTCTTCCTGGAGATCAGGTTTTAAAGTGCCTCGATTCATCTTCTGTCGTTATTCTTGTAACGATTTAAACCATAGAATACATCAACGGTTCAGATTAACAAGAAAAAAAGTTGCGTTTTACTTATCATGTACTTAATATAAAATAATAATATCTTGAGAGTTCGTGATTGTATAAGGATGCAAGGATTCAGGCTCAAGATGCATAGTTAAAGCGAACATATAGTAAAGTTAACGTAAAATATAAGGAGGTTCTGCAATGGATAATAAAGAACTGATTAACATGCTGAACAGGGATCTTGCTGATGAACACGCGGCTATACTCAGGTATCTTGTTCATGGTTACCAGGAAGGAGAAGATACACCTATTGGTGCAAGCCTCCTTTCGAGGGCAAGAGAAGAAATGTGGCATATGCACTGGCTCGGAATGATTATCGGGCAGCTTGGAGGAGAACCCGATTTGAAACCTGCTCCATATCCTTTTGATCCGGCAAACCGTGCGACAATTTTTCAATCCTACATTGATTATGAAAAGAAGCTTATCCCCCATTATCAGGATGAGGCAGGCAAGGTGAAGGATTCACATATAAGGCGCGTTCTTGACAGGGAAGCATGGGAATCAGAAATTCATGCAAGAAAATTTGGGAAGATTCTCAAGAAGCTGACACCAGATGAAGCTTCAGGAAAACCGGGAGGAGAAAATAAACTGCCTGTTGAATTTGTTAATTTATTGCAGGAAATAATAAAGAACAAATATACACAGATGCTTCAGCGTATAAGAAGCGCCTGGGTTTTTCAAAAAGACGCACTGCTTGGTTGGCAGATTATGGATTTTTCAATGACAAAGATGAAGCAGCTTGCGCATGTTTCTGAAGAAGTTGCAGCAGGAGGAATTAATCCTCTGTTAAAATCGGACAAATCGGATTTAAGCGCCTCGGTTGCTGAAGCTTTGAAAAATGCCATAGAGGATCTGCAAAAATCTCGTATGGAATATATAGCCCTTCAGGCAGGAGACGAAACAGCAAAACATGCCGGCCTTGCGAACAACATAGAGCTTGCATTAAACCAGGAAGAGTATGAAGCTTCGGAGATGAAGGAATGGCTCCACAAGCTTAAAGCTTCTTAAAAAGTTATTCCGCTGGGTTGTGATTCTCCTAAAGAGAAGATAACCTGCCTGATATTTTAAGAAGCGCTCCGCTCTGATATTGACTTGCAAAGTCAAGATTAGGCCTGCAACTGGTTATAGCCTGACCGACGACACTGATGGCTTTTTGGGGAGTGTTGTTTGTCTCGCTTATGTGTGACAGGATCACATGCTCAAGATCATCATGCTGGATTTCCTGCAAAAGAGCTTTAGACTGTTCGTTCGACAAATGGCCCGTCCTGCTTTTTATACGCTGTTTCAGGGGCCATGGATAGGGGCCGTTTGCCAGCATTTCAGGATCATGATTGGCCTCTAATATCAGCACGGAACACTTTTTAAGGTGCTCTTTAACCATTGTTGTAACTATCCCAAGATCAGTTGCGATCCCGATTTTTATGCTGTTTTGTGAAACCGTAAATCCTGCTGTGTCTTCAGCATCGTGGGATATTGAGAATGGATGAAATGTCAGGTCGTTTATTGTAAATACATCACCACATTCAAATTTTTTAAATTCATTTATTTCCCCAAGAAATGGAGATGCCGCCTTAAAAGTTTTTTTGCTTATGTAAACAGGTATGTCGTAACGGCGGGAAAGAACCCCGACTCCATGTATATGGTCCGCATGTTCATGGGAGACAACTATTGCACCAAGTTTTTCAGGGAGTAGTTCTTTCGATTTCATCCTCCGCTCAATTTCAATTCCTGATAATCCGGCGTCAACAAGTATCGATGTTGAGCCATCTGAAATATATATTGAATTGCCTTTGCTGCCGCTTGAAAGCACGCACAGGGTAAGCCCGCATGAATTGACTTTGTGAGGGGATGAGTCGCTGTTTTTCATATCATACTCCGGTATGACCGAAGCCGCCTTTACTTCGCATTGTGTCGTCAAGTTCTTCCACAACTTCAACTCCTGCCTGGTAAACCTTTTTAACCAGCATCTGTGCGATCCTGTCACCGCGCCTGAAGGTGTAACTGTTCTTTCCGTGGTTGATTACCGCAATCATTATTTCACCGCGGTAATCCGCATCTATTGTGCCTGGAGAATTGATGAGCCCTATTCCGTGTTTTACGGCGAGTCCGCTTCTCGGGCGCACTTCAATCTCAAATCCGGGCGGAATCGCAACCGCAAAACCTGTCGGAATAAGAGCAATATTACCATGTTCCAGAACAAGCTCTTTTTCAACCGCTGCGCAGACATCCATGCCGGCTGAAAGCGGAGTCATATAGCGCGGAAAAGGAATGTCGGAATCCCTGTCAGGTCTTAAGCGTAAAAAACGGATAGTAAGGGTATTTTCCATGTTCAAAGTGTCAAAATGCTCTCAAGCTGTTTTTTGTCAGCAAAAGGTCCAAGTAGAGTCAGTGAAAGATTATCAGAACCAAAAAGAATGCCTGCCAGATCATAAATATTTTCCGGCGTCACAGATTCAATCGCATTTATTATCTCCGGGAGCGGAATATTCCGGCCGAAATTAATCTCGTTTTGAGCCTGCCTGAACATCTGGCTGTCAGTGCTTTCCAATGACAGAAGCAGACAGCCTTTCGTATATTCTACGGCATCTTTCAATTCGCCCTGATCCACGCCATTTTCTTTAAGTCTCTTTATCTCTCTTATTATGACATCCGATGCTTCGACGGCATTACAAGGATCAACAGCAACATAAGCGCCTATCACTCCGATATCGGCATATGAAGAGTTAAAGGAATAGACCGAATATGCAAGCCCCCTCTTTTCGCGTATTTCCTGGAAAAGCCTCGAGCTCATATTTCCTCCTATAATTGTGTTCATAAGGGAAAAAGCATAACGTCTTTCATCCGTAAGAGACAATCCTTTTAATGAAACGCAGATATGAACCTGTTCGAGATTTTTTTCGAATAGATTTACTCCGGGATGGGCTGAAGGTGTTACACGCTCAGGGAATCCGTCGCCTCTTTTGAGGAATCCGAAGGCCGGGCCCACGGCATCAAGGATTTGATTGTGCTCGATGTTGCCTGCAATTGAAACGATAGTTCTCTGTGGCTGATAGCGGCATCTGAAAAAATCTTTTATTTTGTCCGCATTAAAGTTAAGAACGTTTTCACGCGTTCCGAGAACCGAATATCCGAGAGGATTATTCTGAAAACAGCATTGACCTGCAAGAAGATGTATATAATCTTCCGGATTGTCTTCAACCATCCCTATTTCCTGAATGATTACAGGCCGTTCTTTTTCAATCTCTTCACAATCAAATGTTGAATTAAGGAAGATATCGGTAAGGAGATCCGCCGCGGTTTGAGTATGAGAATTGATCACCCTGGCATGATAACAGGTTGTTTCCATTGATGTGAAGGCGTTTGTATTGCCACCCATTGCATCAAATTCTTTGGCTATCTGAAAAGCAGATCTTTTTGCCGTTCCTTTAAAAAGCATATGCTCAATAAAATGAAAAAGCCCGCTTTCATCCTCTGATTCATCGCGGGCTCCGGCATTTACCCATACCCCCATTGAAACGGAATGGGAATGAGGCATATTGTGTGTAAGAATCCTTATTCCGTTATCGAGGGTTGTTTTATTTTCAGGCCGGAACATTTGCTTCTTCCAGGACGGCTTTATGGCTTAAACGTATCTTGCCGTCTTTGGAGATTTCAAGAACCTTGACTTTAATTACGTCTCCTTCTTTGACAACATCTGAAACTCTGGTAACCCTGTGATTTGAGAGCTGGGATATGTGTACTAGGCCGTCGGTTCCGGGCATTATCTGAACAAAGGCGCCGAAATCCATTATCTTTACTACAGTTCCTTCATAAATAGCACCAATTTCAGGTTCCATAGTTATATTGCTGATAAGCGCAAGCGCTGCCTGCCCGTCTTCTTTTGACATTGCCGCAATTTTTACAACTCCGGAATCATCAATTTCGATACGGGTATTCGTTTCACTCTGGATGGATCTTATGATTTTGCCTCCCGGGCCTATAATATCCCGGATCTTATCAGGATTAATCTTTATAGTAGTTATAGCAGGAGCATGCTGGGAAATTTTTTCACGGGGCTGGCTGATGGCTTCAAGCATCTTGTCAAGAATTACCAATCTTCCGGCACGTGCCTGTTCCAAAGCTTTTTTCATGATATCTTTTGAGAGTTCAAGGATTTTTATATCCATCTGCAAGGCGGTTATTCCTTCTCTGGTTCCCGTCACCTTAAAATCCATGTCTCCTGAATGATCTTCATCTCCAAGGATATCGGTAAGAATAACTACATCATCTCCATCCTTGACGAGACCCATAGCGATACCGGAAACAGGAGCCTTGATGGGTACGCCGCCATCCATGAGAGCCAGCGTTCCTGAACAGACTGTGCCCATAGAAGAAGAACCGTTTGATTCCAGAACTTCGGAAACAATCCGAATAGTATAGTCAAAATCTTCCTTGGCCGGAAGAATTTTTTCCAAAGCCCGTGTTGAAAGACCTCCATGGCCTATATCTCTGCGGCTTGGTCCTCCAAGGCGCTTGGTCTCCCCCACCGAATAAGGCGGAAAATTATAGTGAAGCATAAACGGCCTGGATTCTTCACCGCTTAATGTTTCAACTCTCTGCTCGTCAGGTCCTGAGCCAAGTGTCAGCACGCCGAGCACCTGTGTTTCACCGCGGGTGAAAAGGGCGCTTCCGTGGGGTCTGGGGAGGATTCCGACTTCACATGTTATCGGTCTAACTTCATCAAATTTTCTTCCGTCAATACGGCGCCCTTCCTTAATTATCAGATTTCTGCAGATTTTCTTCTCAAAAGAGTAAAATATTTCAGAAAATTCATCCTTACGATCTGCATAATCGGGTCCAAGCTGCTCAAACAATTCAGCTTTCAGAGTCCGCAAAGCAGAATGTCTGTTTATTTTTCCAGGTATGAGGAGCGCTTCCCGGATGCGGGATTCGCCTGCGGTTTCGATCTTTTCAACAAGAGCCTGATCTGGTTTCTTTTCTTTGTATATTCTTTTCGGAATTCCGTTGGTCTCTTTTAATTTTTCCTGAATGGCTATAATGGGCTGCATGGAATCGTGACCGCGGAAGATAGCTTCAAGCATATCCTTTTCATTCACAATATTACCGCCGCCTTCAACCATAACAACGCCGGTTTTTGAACCTGCAACAATAATATTTATTTCGCTGCCCTCACATTCTTTTATAGTCGGGTTAATTATATACTCCCCGTTTTTCCTGATTACCCTTACACTGGCGATGGGCCCTGAAAACGGAATATCCGATATTTCAAGAGCGGCAGATGCGCCAATCATTGCGAGTACATCCGGGTCGTTTTCATGATCCATTGAAATAACAGTCGCTATGATTTGTGTTTCGTAAAAATAACCTTTGGGGAAAAGAGGCCTTATTGGCCTGTCTATAAGGCGCGAAGTTAAGGTTTCTTTTTCAGAAGGCCTTCCGATTTCACGCCTGAAATAATTCCCGGGTATCCGGCCGGCGGCATAAATTTTTTCCTGATATTCGACCGAAAGAGGCAAGAAATCGCCCGGCCTCTCTTCGTTTGATGAAACTACGGTTACAAGCACTATCGTATCGCCGTATTGCACTACTACCGATCCGGATGCCTGCTTTGCAAGCTTGCCTGCCTGAATGCTCAATGTTTTCCCACCGATATCGGTTTTATATGTGTTTTCCATAAAAATCTCCTAAAAATAGACTGCTGTTATTCGGAAAGATCGAAGCTCTCCGCCGCAAGCAGCGTTACGCATACTCAAAGAAAGAACTGACAACTGGCAGGCACCTATTCCCTTGCTAAAAACTGCCCTTCAACCGGTTCAGCAAATGATTATTTATTATCTCCTGAGACCAAGAGTATCAATTATTGTTCTGTATCTTTGTATATCCTTGTTTTTTACATAATTTAAGAGTCTGCGTCTTTTACCTACAAGCATAAGCAGGCCTCTTCTTGAGTGGTGATCCTTTTCATGAACCTTCAGATGTTCGGTAAGATAAGATATTCGATGCGTTAAAAGCCCCACCTGAACTTCCGGAGATCCGGTATCACTTTCATGCAGCTTATATTTTTCAATCAACTGCTTTTTGTCGTCGGATTTTAAAACCAATTTCTTTTCTGCCTCCTTTTAATTTTGATATACAATAGTTATATGTAGTAATTATAAGTATTTATAAAGTTTATCATGTCTGATTGCCTATCTAACCGGCTTTACCACGCAAATATATCATTTATATACATTTATCAGCGTAAACAAACAACATAAATTATTTGCGAGTACTGTTTCGGTTCAAAACCTGTTTATGACAAAGCAATAAACGAACTTACCATTAATCCTGTTCAAAACAGCAATAAGTTCATTTTCTCCGGTTACTATTTTTATAAAACTGTCTGGCCCGGTCAGCGAATCAGATTCGATGTCTTCATCGGTTATTGTCCTCCCGCGGGATATCTTTTCAATCAATATATCATTCGCGACGCAGCCCGGAATATTTTTTAAAGCATCCGCCATTTTTATTACTTTGTATCTTATGCTGTCCGATAAAGCGAGCTTTTCAAGTTCCGCTATTGTTGAAGCGTTGTCGATTGAAAATCCGCAGATTTCGACCCTTCGTAATTCTTTAAGATGACCTCCACAGCCAAGATCATTGCCTATATCCGCACAGAGAGTTCTTATATAAGTTCCTCCCGAGCATGAGACTTCAAAAAAAATTTCGGGGAGATTTATTTCAATTATTTTTAAATGATAGATATGCACTTTTCTTGCCGGCTTTTCAACCGGCCGGCCTTTCCGCGCAAGCTTGTAAAGTGGGACTCCCTTATGCTTTAAAGCTGAATAGACCGGAGGAACCTGCTCAACCTCTCCTTCATATTCATTAAAAACAGCTATTATCTCTTCCCTCGAAAAATCCAGATCATTAGAAGTTGAAATAATATTTCCGGTAAAATCCTGTGTATCGGTTGAGATTCCAAGGCGGAGTTTAGCCTGATATTTTTTATCTCCCCCAAGAAAGAACCTCGATATTTTTGTTGCCTCGTTTAAACAGCAAATTAGTACACCCGTTGCAAACGGATCAAGTGTTCCCGTGTGTCCAGCCTTTTTTGCCCCTGTCATTTTTTTTAAAAGAGCAACCACCCTTGCGGATGTGATATCCGCGGGTTTATCAATAACAATAATTCCGCTGTCTATAGCGATTGTCATAAATTTATTCCGTTTGGGTATGGGTGCTTATGCAATCCGCAGGAATAATGACCTGCCCTTCGTCAACGGCGGCATATCCGCATCCATGAAATCCTTTCAGCCCCAAAAAGGTTTTTCTCACGAAGCCGTATATCGTATCCGCCTGTACAATCTTTATTGTCTATTTGGGGGTCTCCTCGAAGACCTGTGACGAATTTCCTGCGGTTCGCATACGCACCCATACCCAAATAATATTCTGACAATCGCTCTAATTCAGGCATCTCATGAAACTATATTTTTTCAGACAGGCTTATAATCTGATTCTTAATGGCCTCTAATGTTGTTTCAATATTAAATCCCGCAGCGCTGGGATGGCCGCCACCACCGAATGCCGAAGCAATTGCTGAAACATCGAATATTCCGTCGGAACGCAGACTGACATGAAATGTTTTTAATCCGGAAGATTGATCCTGGCCGTTCTTTTGTTCCTGTATGAGTGCCGCCACTTTGACATCTTCAATGCGCCTTGCATAGTTTATAAGGCCGTCTATATCCTCTGCATGAGTTTTTGTTTCATTTATCATTTCCTGAGTTATCGTCATCATTGAAAGTTTCCCGTTTACTGAAATTTCGATTGAATCAAGAGCAAGATTCAAAAGCCTTATACGGCCAAGAGAGTATGTGCCATAAACGTGCTGGGCAACTTCGTAAGGATTAACTCCGCAACCTATCATTTCTTCACAAATTGCGAATGCAGACTGATTTGTGTTCGAAAAACGGAAAGAGCCTGTATCTGTTAATATGCCCGTATATATTGAAGTTGCTATCGCGCTGTTTATGGGTATTCCCATATTTTTAATTGCGCGGAATACAATTTCAGCAGTAGAACATGCTTTGGTATCAATCAACCTGCAGGTTCCAAAATTATTATTTGTTATATGATGATCAATATTTAAAATTACAGGTATGCGGGAGGCTACAGATAAACCTTTTCCGATCCGCTGTAAATTTCCGCAATCAAGAATAACTGCAGTATCAAATTGAAGTGTTTCCGGTATTTCATGCTCTATGCGTTCAATAAAAGGTAGAAAGCGGTAAACTGCCGGAATAGGGCTTTCATTAAACAGAAAAATCTTTTTATTAAGCCGATCAAGAGCTATCCCGATGGCAAGCAAAGAACCTATCGCATCGCCATCAGGGTTTGTATGAGAAGCAAGAAGCACATGGTTACTCTTTTTGAGGTGTTGAATTATCTGGTCCATCATCTTTTTTTAAAGTTTTGAGCAGAGTCTCTATTCTATCTCCGTAATCAAATGATTCGTCATAAAAAAAAGCGAGATCAGGCATATAACGCAGACCCAGCCGGCTTGCAAGTGTGCGCTTAAGATAACCGGTCGCACTTTTAAATCCTTTTGACGCATCTTCCACGGATTTACTGCCTCCGGATATTGTAAAATAAATCCTGGCCAGCTTTAAGTCTCTGGACATTTTGACGCCGGTGATTGTCGACATATCAAGCCGTGGATCTTTTATATCTCTGATCAGAATTTCTGACAGAATTTTTTGTATCTGACCCGCAACCCTGTCGGCTCGTGAAAAGAGCGTCATAGATTGATTATCTCCATTTCTGTGTTTATAATTTCGGCAAGGCCAAGTTCATCTGCGAAATTAAAAACTTTATCAATTATCGAGTTTGTCAGAATTCTGTCGTTTCCCACAACAGCAAAACCAATCAAAGCTTCATCATAAATATCGTTTGATCCGACTTCAGCAACTGATGTGTTGAAATTGTTTTGCAGCCGCCCGATTATCGACTTTACAATTTTTCTCTTACTTTTCAGCGAACGGCCATCATGAAGCCTGAATGTTATTATTCCAAGACCGACAACCATGGTTTATTCAAATT
>CAYODW010000017.1:0-8699 GCA_964402865.1 uncultured Desulfonema sp.
GGATTCCGGGTCAAGCCCGGAATGACAAGCAATGTTGACGTGTGCAAATAATTATGTCGTTCTGTATAAATCGGGCAGAAAAAAAGGGGGCCCGAAAAATCCGGGCCCCTCAATAGTCAGTAAATATCAATTGTTAGAAAAGACCGCTGACTTTGCCTGTATTTACATCAACATCTATTCTTCTGAAAGCCGGGTTGGAGCTTGTTCCCGGCATAAGGCTTATGGTTCCGGCACACGGGCAGAGGAACTTGGCGCCTGAATAGATCAGAACGTCGCGGATCGGAAGTGTCCAGCCTTTTGGAACGCCTTTTAATACCGGATCATGCGTCAGGCTCAGATGAGTTTTAACCATCATGGTCGAAAAATCGGCATACTTGGGATCGTTCTCAAGCATTTTGGCTTTTGCTTCGGCATCCGGAGTCCAGGATACGCCGTCGGCGCCGTAAACTTCTTTCGCTATAAGAG
Source organism: uncultured Desulfonema sp. (assembly GCA_964402865.1). Taxonomy (GTDB): domain Bacteria; phylum Desulfobacterota; class Desulfobacteria; order Desulfobacterales; family RPRI01; genus RPRI01. The sequence continues at coordinate 466 of CAYODW010000017.1, forward strand.
CTACTCTGTCGCGGAGCTTCATTTCAAGAGGATAGAGGAATTTGAATTCATTCTTTTCATTACAGGCTTCAATAACCGCATCGGCCAGTTCAAGAGCGCCTTCGCCGCCTTTTTCCCAGTGCTTGGATTCGGCGCAACGCGCGCCTGCTGCTTCGGCAGCTTTTTTAACAATGGCTACTTCTGCATCGGTGTCTGTATAGAATCTGTTCACGCATACAACCGGGTTGATGCCGGCCTTGCGGATGACGCCTATCATGTGAACCATATTCTCTACGCCTTTTTCCACAAGTCCGAGATTCTCTTTTGTGTAAGCGTCATCAAGGGCTTTACCGGCAACAACTTTTGGGCCGCCGCCGTGCATCTTGAGCGCGCGGATTGTTGCTGTCAGTACGGATACGTGAGGCTTGAGACCGCTGTTACGGCATTTTACGTTCCAGAATTTCTCAAAACCGATATCTGCCGCAAAACCGCTCTCTGTTACCTGGTAATCAAACATTTTTAGGCCCATACGGTCTGAAATGATTGATGACTGCCCGACAGCGATGTTGGCAAATGGTCCCGCATGAATCATGCAGGGCTGATACTCGGCAGTGCTGAGCAGGGTTGGATTGATTGTATTGCGCATAAAAGCGGTCATCGCGTTGCCGACTTCAAGGTCGCCTGTCGTAACAGGTTTTCCGTTCTTGTCGAAAGCGACCGTAATTTCGTTAAGACGTTTTTTCAGGTCGGCGAGATCCCTTATTATTGAAAGGATCGCCATACATTCCGAACCAACGGCAATTCCAAACTTGGACTGCATCATAAAACCGTCCGTTCTTCCGCCGATTCCGATTATGATATTTCTCAGTGACTGGGCGCAGAAATCCATGATCCATCCCATTTCAACGCGTGTAGGATCGATATCGAGGCGGCGCATCTTGGTAAGTCTCGCAAGCTGCTCGTCATTGTAATTTCTTTCATGCTGCATGCGGGATGTCATAGCAACCATCGCGAGGTTGTGCGCATTCATGATGTCATTGATATCGCCTGTCAAGCCGAGGGAAAACTCGGTCATGGGAATGATAAGAGCATTACCGCCGCCCGCCGCTGTTCCCTTTACGTTCATAGTAGGCCCGCCTGAAGGCTGTCTCAAGGCGCCGCCGACGTTTTTACCTCGTTTTCCGAGACCTTCCATGAGACCGACCGAGGTCGTGCTTTTTCCTTCGCCAAGAGGTGTAGGGGTAATGGCAGTAACTTCAATATACTTGCCGTCCGGTTTCTTCTCAAGGCGGTTCATAATTTTAAGAAAATCGAGCTTCGCGAGCCTGCCCATTGGAAGGACTTCATCGGGCATAAGGCCCAGTTTTTCTCTCCACTCTTCCGGTGACGGCATATTTACTTCCGCTGCTTCCGAAATCTGCCAGTCAGCCATTTTTACCGCATCATAAGCCATCTGTTGAATCCTCCTTAGTTGTTGATTGTTGACATATATGGGAAAAAACATAGCCTGTTTTTTCCTGTTATCGCTGCCTGCTTCCACTTCAAATCAGATAAAACTGGATTTTCACATGCAATCGAATCCCAAACAAATAGCTTTAAATTATAAATAGTTAAATCATGCAATAGAGCTCAAAACAATGCTCATTTATCATGGACTTTAAGCGTTGGCAAGAATTATGTGTTTAAAAAGGCTTATTAAGTACGCTGAAGGACACCAAGTGTCTTCGTCATGGGAAGCTCTTTGAAAAAATTCGATTCGAGGGCATGATTATACACCCGGAATGGAGCTTGCCCTCCTTTTGCAGAGTCGGAAAAAATGTCATGAATGAGAAGATAGCCGCCGGACACAATATGTCTGGCCCAGCAATTATAATCCGTCAGCGCCGTTTCATATGAATGCCCCCCGTCGATAAAAACGAGATAAAGAGGCGAAGCCCACATGCGCGCTGCAACATCGGATCTTGCGACTATGGGAACAACAGTCTCTTCAAGGCCCGTTTTTTTGAGAGTTTTTCTGAATTTTTCGAGAGTATTAATCCGCCACGCAACATAATCAAAAAGTTCTGGATCAAAATATTCCTCTCCGGGCTGCTGCTCTTCCGAGCCCCTGTGATGGTCTATGGAAAACAGAATTCCATTTTTCTCCCTGCATGCCGTACCGAGATAGATTGCCGATTTTCCGCAATAGCTTCCTATTTCAAGGCATGGTCCCAGACCTGCAACCGAAAGAGCCGTATCATAAAGGCGCATCCCCTCTTCAGGATCAAGAAAACCCTTCACGTTTTCAATCATCTCATCGTCAAATTTCAACATTTACTCTTCACTCAGCCGCATGTGGTTAACTACTCATGGTTCGTTGTTCGATTCACGCCTTGCGCCTTCCGCCTCTCGCCTTATGCCTTTCTGACCACTGATTACTATCCACTGATAACTATTCACCATCATCATATCCTCTGACAAGAACTTCCCTTGGCTTCACCCCGTCCGATGGCCCGACAACCCCCTCTTTTTCCATTACCTCTATTATGCGGGCAGCCCTGTTGTAGCCGATCCTCAAATGTCTCTGGATCATGGATATTGATGCCTGTCTGGTCCTTGTAACAAGAGCTATGGCATCATCATATCTCTCATCGTGCTCTTCCGAATCGGGATCGGGCTGTTCGATAGATCGTGTCTCAGTTATCTTTTCATCATACTCCGGCTTTTTCTGTTTTTTCAGAAATTCAGTGATCCTTGTTATTTCAGCTTCAGATATGAATGCGCCGTGTATCCTCTGCATTCTTGCCGTGCCGGGAGGCAGGAACAGCATATCCCCGTTTCCAAGCAGATTCTCAGCCCCATTGGCATCCAGTATGGTCCGCGAGTCAGTTTTTGAAGATACCTGAAATGAGAGACGGGTCGGAAAGTTGGCCTTTATAATACCTGTAAGTACATCTACGGAAGGCCTTTGTGTTGCAAGGATCAGATGGATACCGGCAGCACGCGCCATTTGTGCAAGGCGGGTCAGAGAAACCTCCACATCCCGTGAAGCCACCATCATCATATCCGCAAGCTCGTCGATGATAATAACAATAAGGGGCAGCTTTTCGAGAAGCTCGCCTTTTTCATTTTTTGCCCCCTTTGCGGTCTTCTGCTGATACTGGTTTATATTTCTTGCCTTGTTTTCCGAGAGAATCATGTACCTTCTCTCCATTTCATGCACGGCCCAGAAGAGAGCGTTTGTGGCTTTTTTTGCGTCCGTAACAACCGGAGAAATAAGATGCGGGATGCCGTCGTACATTGCCAGTTCGATCCTTTTGGGATCAACCATAAGGAGTTTTACTTCATCAGGCGTAGCCTTGTATAAAAGGCTGCATATCATCGTGTTTAACGCGACGCTTTTCCCGGAACCAGTTGCTCCTGCTATGAGCAGATGCGGCATTTTATCGAGCTCCGCCACAACAGGATTTCCCACAATATCCTTTCCGAGGCAAATGGTAAGCTTCGATTTGGACTTTTCAAAAGCCCCCGATACGACGACCTCCTTGAATCCGACTATTTCTCTGTCTGTGTTGGGAATTTCAATGCCGATTACCGCCTTCCCCGGAATAGGAGCTTCCATCCTTATGCTTGTAGCGCGAAGAGCAAGCGACAGATCATCCGTGAGATTAACGATCTTGTTTATCTTTACCCCCGGGGCAGGTTCATATTCAAAAGTCGTGATAACCGGCCCCGGTATAACTGCCGCTACCCTCCCGTTAACTCCAAAATCTTCAAGTTTCTTTTCAAGAAGCTTTGACTGCATTTTTAAGTTTTCATTATCGAAACTGGCTGGCCTGGCATGCGGTTCATCAAGAAAATTTATGGACGGCAACCTAAAATCTGTTTCGGCACGCATGAACTCAAACACTTCCTGCTTTGGAGCTGGCGCATCCTTGGCAGGTTTTGTTTTTGCCGCTTTTATCTCTATTTCCGGCTCTTTCAGATCTTTTTTTTCTGCTATAATCCTTGAACGTTTTGCGGCTTTTTCTCTCCGCTCTTTCAACATGATGAAATTTGTTGTTACACGTTCAAAAGCAAATAAACTAATCCCCCAGAAACGTCTCAGAATACTCATCACAGATAAGCCCGTTGCGAGGACAAAACCGGCAACCCATGACAGTGCAAGGATAATAACGGAACCTGTTATGTTACAGTAATTAACTAGAAATGATTTGAGTGAAATTCCTATAATCCCGCCGGGGGAAAAATCGTGTCCGAAAACGGCAAAGTCTTTTTCGTTAAACGCGAGCAGACCGGCTGATGTTACTATAAGGAGTAATCCGCCGGCAATAGTAATAATTATTATCCGGCCGGTATAATTACTGAAAAATCTTATGCTTACAAACAGAATGGCCGCGGGGATAATAAACGATGCCATTCCAAAGAGAGCAACAAGAATTCCGGCTATATTGGATCCGACAACACCAAAAAGGTTGTTAATCTCACCGGCCGCTTTCGCATTATTAATGGAAGGATCATTAGGGCTGTAGGACAAAAGACTGATTAATGTGAAAACAACAAGAAAAAACAGAAATATACCTATTAGTTCCTTGCGCATATTAATTGCCCCGCCTTTCACATTTTACTCGTACTTCGAATTTCGAATATCGCACATCGAATGGAACAAAGGGTTCAAGTGAAAAACCATACTTCCTCACAGCTTTCGCCTCAAGCCTTTCGCCTCATGCCTGTTCCTATATTTCAAGAATAAAGGGAAGAATAACCGGCCTCCGTTTTATTGCAAAATTAAAATATTTTCTTAAAGCGGTTTGCACCATGGATCTTATTTTGTTGATTCTGTCCGGCACATCGGGAGTCATCTCCTCAACTATTTCCAGAATAACGCATTTCGCGTCTTCAAGTAGATGCCCGGTCTCTGTCTCAAACACAAAACCGCGGGACACTATCTCCGGCCCGTAAACGATGATTCCGGTCTCTTCATCAAAAGCCATATTAACAACTACAAGCCCTTCTTCGGAAAGCGCCCTTCTTTCTTTGAGCACGCTTCTTCCGACATCCCCGATTCCCTTTCCGTCAATAAGAATTCGACCGGTTACAACCTCGTCCCTTATTCTTCCTCCCTTCTCGTCAAATTCTATTATCTGACCGTTTTCTGCAAGAAGTATCTTTTCTTTTTTTATTCCGACATCTTCGGCAAGCCGGGAATGGAGCACCAGATGCCTGTATTCACCATGTATCGGAATAAAATACTCCGGTTTGGTCAGGTTCATCATAAGCTTTAATTCTTCCTTAAAAGCATGGCCGGAAACATGTATGTTTGATATTTTTTCATATATTACATCAGCTCCGCGCTTATAAAGTTTATTAATGATATTGGTTATGGCCCTTTCGTTGCCGGGAATAAATTTGGAAGAGAGAATAACAGTATCATTTTTTTTCACGCTTATCTGCTTGTGCGAACCCGTTGACATTCTTGCAAGAGCGGACAGGGGTTCCCCCTGGCTGCCTGTGGTAACCATGATTATCTCGTCATCTGCAAACTCTTTTATCTGGCTTATATCAATCTCTATGCCGTCTGGAATTTTCAGATATCCAAGTCTTTTTGCAATGCCTATGCTGATTTCAATGCTTCTTCCATTGAAAATAATTTTTTTCTCCCTTGCTTTTGCAATATTAACAATCTGCTGAATTCTTGCGATATTGGAAGCAAAAAGGGCGATGATTACCCTGCCCCTGCACCCGATTGTTATTCTTGCAAGGGTCTCACCGATCTCCTTTGCTGAAATAGTATAACCCTCTTTTTCAATGTTTGTCGAATCGGAAAGAAGGCATAGAACTCCCTCATCTCCGCAGCGTGCAAAGGTATGGATATCGGTCATCATTCCGTCCATGGCCGTGTGGCTGATTTTAAAGTCACCCGTATGAATAATCAGCCCCAAAGGAGTTCTGATGGCAAGCCCCACTCCATCAACAACACTGTGCCCAACCCTTATAAATTCAATCTCAAAGGGTCCCAGTTTTAATTTTTCTCCGGGCGATATTTCATAAAGTGAGGCCGGTGTCAGAAGCCCGTACTCTTCGAGTTTATGGCGCACCAGCCCCAGGGTAAATGGAGTGCCGAAAACCGGGACGTTTATATCCTTTAATAAGAAAGGAAGCGCCCCGATATGATCTTCATGAGCATGAGTCAGAACTATTCCGGCTATTCTGGATTTATTCTGCTTCAGGTAAAGCATGTCGGGAATTACAAAATCGACTCCCATCATATAATCTTCAGGAAACATAAGCCCGGCATCGACAACAAATATTGAATCGGCATATTCAAAAGCCATCATATTCAGGCCAATTTCTCCCAGTCCGCCAAGAGGAATGATTTTCAACATGATGAATTACCCCTCTTCTCATCATCAATAGATTCGCACATGATATTTCTTATCTTTTCCATAAGTTCATCCTTGGTCTCTTTTGTATAATCAGAGGTCTCTACAGGCTTCAAAACTTGCAGGGTAACTTTGCCGGGTTTAATGAGAAGCCTGCTTTTTGGCATCACCGAATATGTACCCCGGATAATAACCGGCAGAATAGGGACACCCGACTCAATTGCAAGAACAAATCCGCCTTTTTTGAATGAACCTATATTGCCATCCATGCTTCTGGTTCCTTCTGGAAAAATCATTACGGAAACGCCGTCTCTTATTATCCCGGCAGCCTTTTTAAGACTTTCAAAGGCTGATTTCTGGTTTGAACGGTCTATGCAGATATACCCGGCCCTTTTCATAGCATACCCGAAAAGCGGTATACGAAAAAGCTCTATTTTTGCAAGCCATCTGAACTGAACCGGAAGATACCCTAAAAGAATCGGAATATCATAGTTGCTCTGGTGATTTGACATATAAATGTAAGATTTATCCGGATCTATGTTTGAAAGGCCCTTAACCGTTACTTCTATGGGGCTTGCGGCCATTATAGACCGCGCCCATATGCCGGCAATCTTGTGCGGAAGACGCCCCTTTATATCAATAAATGACGCGAGGATCGCCAATATTCCAAAAATAATTGTTACCAGCACAATCCATGCAATAATAGCGGCGGTCATTAACATATTCTTCCCAGAAATTTTTTAAAAAGCATTCTTGCCGGATCCGCAAAAAGTTGAAAATCCCGTCACTCCCATGAAAACGGGAGTCCATAAATTATTACAACATACTGAAAAGACTGGATTACCACTTTCGTGGTAATGACAAATTCTTTTCTTTTAAGTACTTTTGCAATTACCTCATCATACTGATATTTCAAGCTGCTTAAGCATATCATCAATATATTGAATAAGCCGGTTTCGCTGTTTTTCAGCGGCATACCCGATACAAGTGCATTTGATCCTGTTTTTCGTACGCACAAGAAGTTCGCAGGAAATGCGCTCCGGTCTTAGGTCAATAACGAAGAAAAGCGGCAGGCATTCGCTATGGGATGCCTGTTCATTGGTTAACAGCTCTTTTTCAATCGGCAACCAGTAGATACCGTCAATTTCTGAAATCCCCAGGTTCTCATCAAGGAATAACTTCACTTTTTCATAGTCGTTGTATCTTAACTCGTCAATAATATATTGTTTCATATTAAATTACCTGTTTGCGAAAATTATCAAAAATGCCGGCTTCGTAAAAAGTCAGAATTTGCATGTTTATGTCATTCTCGCGAAAGCTGGAATCCAGTCTTTTCAAATAGTTCTGGACTCCCGTTTTCACGGGAGAGACGGGATTTTAGACTTTTTACGAGACCATCACACCGATACCTTCGTAAAAAACCGCCTCGTATTTCCGATTTTTTTTAGAAGCTTTGATATTATTAAATAAGCATATCTTAATATCAATTTTTTTGGATAATTTGCAATGAGAATCATGGTATTATAAGAAATGAACATCATTTACAGGAAGAAAAGCGGAGACGGGAGATGGAAAAGGGAGCAGATTATCATTTTCATCAAACTTAAAGGGCTCCCACGAGGAAATTCTTTTAATATCAGGGTTTGATTCAATTTCGTATTCAAGCGCTTTTGAAATCTGGATATGTTCAAGGCTTTTCGTGCTTTTGATTCTTACTATCCTTGCATTTTCCATCGAATCGAGGCCAAGTGTTTTAGCGCAGGCATCAAGGCATTTGCGGTCAGTATCAAAATGAACCGGAATCGCAGCCTTTTCGGGTGAAATAGCGGCTATGGCATTAGCGTATGTCTTCTCCATATCAAGACCATTCACAAGGCGGGTTGTTGTTATATC
>CAYODW010000017.1:8799-30370 GCA_964402865.1 uncultured Desulfonema sp.
TAGCGTATGTCTTCTCCATATCAAGACCATTCACAAGGCGGGTTGTTGTTATATCAGCAAGACCTATTCCATTTCCGTTTCCATCCGAACCGGGAGATAAATCCCTCACGAAAATGCGCTTTGCATGAGGATAGGCATAAAAATCCCCTACGATATCTCTGTGACGCCCTGTGATGTTTGAATCCATTCCTATTCCGCTTATATCTTTACCGAAAAAATCGACGATCAGGAGATCGAGAAAATTAAACGGGAGGCTTCCCATCATTTTCCGGGCATCTTTGAGAAGCTCTTTTTCACGGCAGATAAGCGCAGAAGGTAAAACGGCCTCGATTTTTGAAAGATTCCCATACCCGTCTTCTATCAGTGCAAGCCCGAACAGAAGCCCGATTTTTTTGAGTACGATACCTGCCGCCTCTTCAATAATTCCAAATCCGTGCCGAACGGCATGGTTGTGAAAAGCAGTAGCACCTTTCTCTTTCCCGAGTCCTATTGTAAGCATTTTACAGAGTCCGCTTTCTATTTCCGCTCTGAATTTGGTATGGGGCTTTATCCTGTTTATTACCACAACATGATCGGCCAGGAGGGCTCTTTTTGAAACATGAATATCCAAACCGCACGGCAGATTTCCGATACTTTCGGTTTCCATATCCGGAAGAATCGGAACTCCGGTTCCGGTTTCGGTAATTCCAAGCTTTCCAAGCACTTTTATCTGCCCTTCGGCTGTAGCCCCACCATGACTCCCCATGGCGGGAATTATAAAAGGCTTTAATCCCATCTTTTCAAGATATCCTATACAATGATAAACTACGGAAGCTATACTGTCTATTCCCCTGCTGCCTACAGCAACGGCAACAGTTTCTCCATGTTTAAAATTGCTGGATAAAAGAGATGAAACCGAGGAAGCTATAGAATCCGGAATATCTTTTACGGGGGAGCGGGTGAGTGTCTGTCTTACAATTGCTGAAACAGGATATTCTACATGATTTACCGATGTCATAGGATTTTTTTTGATCGGGTTGAAAACAATCCGGGATGGAAAATCGACATAAAGTCCCCTGGCTGTGAGGTATGGCAAATCAACCAGAGGACTTTGAAAAATTAAGTCTCTTCAACAGTTATTGCGCCGGGCTCACAAACTTCGACACAGCTTTCGCAGCCAAGGCATTCTTCTGCATTCACCGGAACTGATTTTTCTCCCTGAAGTTCAAAAACTTCAACAGGACAAACATCAACGCACTCGCCGCATCCCTGGCATTTTTCTTCATCAACAATAGGATTAAAAGCCATTTTGTTCTCTCCTTTCATTATAAAATTTAACAATGAGCAGTCAACTCAACCATTTTTTGTTCGTCGGGCAAAGTCCTTATACCAATTGATAATTCGAGTCAAGCCTTCTTATTGTTTTTTTTAAATGAAAGACAAGTTTGGGGCCTTCGGAATTATTTAAAGACATATCATTATGTTGGATGTGAATGTTCAGAAAGGCATATAAAAATGCTCCTATTTATTTCACCTTCAATATTTTTAATTATAATATCCTGATAATTTCGCCCCAGAATGGTATTTATGAAATCATGACGGGATTTATTAATAATTCTAAATAGTTTCAAAGATACTTCACTTTCAGGCTCTTTTACTGCCGGCAAATTGTATATTTTTTCATCTATCGTAAAATTATCATATTTCAAAAGCCCCTCAACCTGCTTCGAAAGCATATCCTGCCATTTGTGCATTATCCCTGATTTGTGAGAAAATGGAATATCGGACAATTCAATTATTTTTTGTGAATCTCCTGCTTTTTCAATTATATAATCGAATGCATCATTATTGTCTGTAACAAAAATTCGCGCCATTTCCATGTCGTTTGACATGAGATATGTCCATGCTTCAATCCGCTCTTTTATCTTGTATTTTCCGGAATCATCGGCAGCCTGAAGATAGCTTCCGGTCTTTTTACTGAAAAACTCTTCATCTTCACGTGTCAATCCATCAAGAAGTTTCTTTTCCATCTCGTAAACAGAAATAAGATCCCTGTTTATTCCATCCTGCACAAGATCATAATCCTGTGCAAGGCAGAGAAACAGTCGGGTGTTAAAAAGAATATCCGGTTTCTCTTTCGAATTATGTTCATCCCGGATTTTCTTGATCTGCGAAGCAAGCTCTGTTGAGAATGTGTCATCGAAAAAAGGGACTCTCTCCCCTATCGCCTTTAAAAATGCCGCATTGCTCTTCTGATGAAGCTCTCCCCACTCTTTATATTCTTTAATGAGAGCTTCCAGCCTTGCCTCATCACCTGAAACGGGAATTTTCAGACTGAGCAGACCCTCATCTGCGAGCCTTTGCATATTTTCCGGAACATCATGCGCGCAAGGCTGGTAAACAGTTATCTGTCCCAAACAGGCATACAAATACCGTGCAACGGTTTCATTAATATATGTAAACGGAAAATAAACGGGTTTCATCATACCTCTCTTTTATTTTCTTCTTGGTATCGGTTATGCGAATCGATTTTTAATCCTTGATCATCTTCATAAAATTGCCTATATCCAAATAAGACCGGCCGGCCCTTCTATTTTGGCAAGCCTTCGCATGTTTTCAGGGACTAACTGCTATTCGGAAAATCGGAGCTCAGGCGGATTATGCTTTACCGGCACGACCGTCATCACAGGGTTCTCCAAAATCATCCATCCTGGAGTGCTCGGCGGTTGTCGATAGTTCACAAACCGGCAGGGGTTCAGCCTTCTTCATGGGTTTATTGCAACACTCCGGCGCTTGAGTTTGGGATGCATCCATTTCTTTCCGGGTTCCGCAGACTTCACAGTTGAAAATACACTTGCCGTTCATAGTGGCCTCCTTCCTGTAATTGAGATCTGTCCGAATCAAGATAATAAGATTGCCTGCCGGTATCAAGCCTTATGGGAATCATCAGATTTTATGATCTCTTACCTTGACTCCCATCGATTCCAGTTTTTCACGTATGCTGTCGGCAAGACTCCAGTTCTTATCTTCCCTCGCCTTCTCTCTCTCCTCAAGAAGGCGCTTTGCTTCCGGATCAAAAGGGCAGGTTTCAAAATCAAAAATATTGAGCACCGAATCGATATAGCGGAATGCCTCGATAATTTTTGACGCTCCATCCCCATCTATCTTTTTATTCACAACCAGAATATTTACCTGTCTCACTATTCCGAATATCGAAGAAAGGGCGGCGGATATATTGAGATCATCATCCATGCCTCCCGTAAAACCGCTTTTTATATCATAAAGAAGCTGGTCCAGCTCAGGGTAAGGTTCACCTCCCGCGACATCATACAGGGCCCGAACGCATGTATCAAGCCTGTTTAAAGATTTCCTCGCATCATCGAGCCTTTCCGCCGAGAAGATAACCGGCTTTCTGTAGTGGTTCGATATAAGCCAGAATCTTATCTCCCTGCCCGTATAGCCCATGTCAACGAGATCTGAGATTGATAGTCTCTCCTTTGTCTCATCCACCTTTTTGCCGTCAACAAGCACCCGCTCGCAGTGCATCCAGAATTTAGCAAGTGGTTTCCCCGTCAGAGCCTTTGAGATTGCTATCTCGTTTTCATGGTGCGGGAAAACAAGCTCCCTGCTGCTCGTGTGAATATCAAAAGTTTCGCCGAGGTATTTCATCGATATCGCGGCGCACTGTATGTGCCAGGAGGGCCTGACATTCCCCCAGTCGGTCGCGGTGTATATCCCTCTTTTAAGCTCGGAAAGTTTCGCCCTTTTAAGAAGCGTAAAGTCCCGCGGGTTATCCTTTTCATATTCATCGAGATCCACTGTCGCACCGACTTTTATCTTATCTATGTCGATCCCGGATAATTTTCCGTAATCAGCAAAGCGGGAGATATCAAAATAGAGCGAGCGAAGCTTTTCATAGGCATAGCCTTTTTTAACAAGCTTCCCGGCAATAGCCACCATATCTTCAACATGTTCACTCGCCCTCGGATAACCATCGGCAGGCTTGATACGGAGAAGATCGAGATCCTTCATGAAAAGGTCTATATGTTTCCCGGTAAACTCCGACAATCCGAGCCCGGCCTTTTCAGACCCGTTTATGGTCTTATCGTCAAGGTCCGTTATATTCATAATATGCTTTACCGAATATCCTCTGAATTCAAGATAGCGGCATAATAGGTCCGAAAAAACAAACCGCCGGCATTCTCCGGGATGCATCCTCGCGTGGACTGTAGGCCCGCATGAATAAACCGAAACCCTGCCGGGATGAACAGGCTCAAAGGGATCCTTGCTTCTTGTCATTGTGTTAAAGAGCTTGAGCTCGATCTTTTCCTTGACCGCAAAAAGGGAAGTGCTGAGATAGCGCTCTCCGCTGTCCGGGAATATGACGACTATCGTTCCATCATCCATGGCAGCCGCATCGTTCATGGCAATTACCATGGCGGCGCCGCTGCTCATTCCAACGAACAGACCCTCTTCTCTTGCAAGGCGCCTTGCTGCTTCATAGGATTCTTCATCATCGATATTCACTATTTTATCAATGAGCTTCTTTTCATATATCTCGGGTCTGTATGCCTCTTTCATGTTCTTGAGACCCTGGATTTTATGTCCGAGATACGGCTCTACTCCTACGATTATTATGCCGGGGTTATATTCCTTGAGCCTTCTTGTGATTCCCATCACTGTTCCGGTTGTTCCCATAGTAATGATGACCTTTGTGACTTTCCCTTCGGTCTGTTTCCATATCTCTTCGGCCGTTCCAAAATAATGGGCCTGCCAGTTCGCCTTGTTGTTGAACTGGTCGGTCATAAAATAGGCGCCGGGTTTTTCTCTGCAAAGACGGTAAACTTCTTCTATTGCTCCGTCCGTACCAAGATGTCCCGGAGTAAGCAGAATATCGGCTCCACGGGCTTTAAGTATTTTCTGACGTTCAATGCTTGCGGCTTCGGACATTGTAAGAAGCAGCCTGTATCCTTTGACCGAGCATACCAGAGCAAGGCCTATGCCGGTATTGCCGCTGGTCGCCTCTATAACGGTCTTGTCGCGTGTAAGTTCGCCCGATTTTTCCCCATCTTCGATCATAAAGAGCGCTGCCCTGTCTTTTATGGAACCTCCTGGATTAAAGTATTCGAGCTTTGCAAGAATCCTTACCCGTGGATTAGGATTCATTTTTTTAATTTCAACAAGCGGGGTATTTCCAATAGTGTCAAGTATAGAGTAGCTCATAACAATGCCTTTATTATATCCTGCCTTACATTATCTTCATCTTTCATGGCGTCAATAACAATAAAGCGCCCTGGCTCCTGACGTGCAAGCTCAAGGTAACCTTCCCTTACCTTTTCATGAAAAGCAACGGCTTCTTTTTCAAATCTTGTTTCAATCCCTGCCCGTTCTCCTTCTTCTATCTGTTTCCATGCTCTGGAAAGACCTGCTTCGGGAGGAAGGTCGAGAAGAAAAGTGATATCAGGCTTTAAATCATTCAGAATCAGCTTGTGCATCCTTATTAATAAATCTATATCCAACCCACGGGCATAGCCCTGATACACAACAGTCGCGTCGAAATAACGGTCGCACAAAACGGTTTTACCTGCGGATAATGCCGGCTTTATCACTTTATTGACATGTTCTGCCCGGTCCGCCATGTATAGAAGGAGCTCCGTTGAAGGATCCATTCCCTTGCCTTCAGGATCAAGGAGGATAGCCCGGATCTTCCGCCCTGTTACTGTGCCGCCCGGTTCACGGGTTACGATACAATCCTTTCCTCTTTGCTTCAGGTATTCCAAAACATGGCGGATCTGGGTCGTTTTTCCGGAGCCTTCGATTCCTTCAAATGTTATAAACATCTTTATAAGATCCAATCAGCGACAGATATCTTCCTTTGGCGGCATCCCGTTTTCACCTGTGTAAAAATGGCGCTCAAGTATTTTATGGTAAGATGTCCAGTTTCCTCCTCCTTCACCGGAAGCAATGAATTCCCGTATGCCGCTTATTTTGGAATCTATTTCATCGATATAATTAAGAAGGACTGCTTCAATAGTCTTCGGTGGCTCAGGAGAGCCGAAGTCTCTCGTGCCGTGATGACTTACTATCATGTGCTTTAACATGAGCGCAAGGGCGTCCGGGAATTCTTTGATCTCCTTAATCTTTTCATCTATCATTCCGAGTCCTATCACTATATGGCTTAAAAGCCTTCCTTCATCCGAATAATCAATCTTAATATCGTATTCAAATTCCCTTATTTTCCCGATATCATGAAGAATCGTTCCGGCAATAAGAAGATCCCTGTCAAGACCGCTGTAATGGCCTGCTATCCTGTCCGCAAGTAAACCCATTGAGAGGGTATGCTCCAGCAGGCCGCCGATATAGGCATGATGCATTTTTTTCGCGGCAGGAGCTTTCTTGAATTTATCGACAAACTCAGAGTCATTCCAGAAAGCCGTGAAAAGCTCTCTTAATTTTTTCTCTTTGATTGAATCTGAAAGCCCGGAGAGTTGCTTTAACATTGAATCGATATCTCGCCCGGTTGCCGGAAGGAAATCTGAAGGATCAACCGAATCCGGCAATATGGTCTCCATGCTCTTTATTACAACCTGAAGAGTTCCCTTGTATTCCGAAATATTTCCCCTCACGTGAACAAAATCACCGGCATTTGTGCCTGCTGTAATCTTATCCACATTGTCCCATAAGACACCTTTTATCTTTCCTGTCTTGTCGGAAAATGTGTTGCTCAGATAATCGCTCCCGTCTTTTTTTTGAGCAAGAATCTTTTCATAAAGGACAAAAACATCATCCACTCTGTCTCCAGCCTTAAAAGATCCGACATACTGTTTTTTCATAAACACCTTCTCATCTGTTATTTATATTCCAATCTTTAAGAACTTCCATCATACCGTAATCGGTCATGTCGCACTTGATTGGAGTTATTGATATAAATTTGTCGGAAAGAACGGCTCCATCAGTATCCTGATTATACACTGAAGGATTGGTATCATATCCCTGCCAGTAATACGTGCGATTCCGCGGATCAACTCTTTTTTCAAAAAACTCCGGGAAAATGTCTATGCCCTGCCGGCTGATACGGACTCCCGCTGCTTCTTTTATTGATATATCCGGGATATTAACATTAAGAAATGTTCCGAATGGAAGTCCCTTTTCAACAACTTCCATGGTAAGCCTTTCAATAAATATCGCCGCTTCGTCAAGGTGTTTCATGTCAAATCCCTGGATTGATACGGCTATTGCGCTGACACCATAAAAAGAAGCCTCCTTGGCCGCAGCAACCGTGCCGGAATAGTTGACATTGACACCGACATTGGCGCCGGGATTTATCCCTGAAATGACTATATCCGGCTTACATCCGAGTATTTCAAGAACACCGAGCTTGATGCAATCGGCAGGAGTGCCGTTAACGGCATATCCGGGAAGACCGCCATCCAGATCAACCCTGTTTGCGCGAAGAGGTTCATGAAGTGTTATGGCGTGACTGACGGCGCTTCTTTCCCGGTCAGGCGCTACAACCGTAACGAAATGGCTTACGGCAAATCGCCTGTACAGTGCCCAGAGGCCATGAGCATAAATACCGTCATCATTTGTAATCAGCACTTTCATATTATAAAAACCTTGGTTCTTCTCCCATATTGAATCACCAATTCTTTTAGAGGTGATCTGTTTTTTATAATATCCCAGTTTTAATATTTTTGAAAGAAAGTATTTCAAAAACTGGGGCTTGCTTTTTGGAAACTGCTCTTATATTCTGCCGCTGAAATTTGTCTCAAAGCGACTGAACTTTAAAGCAGATAATGATTTGTTAGCGTAAAATAGTTATGGAACCTGAAATAATTCCGGATATCAATGCTCAATTTCATGCGTAAAAACATAAGCCTTTCCCCTTTCTGTTTAAACAACAGGGCGCGTTCTCAATCAAGAGAAGGCGCCTGCCCTTATCCCGGCATACTGTTAATCATGTTTGCCCTTATATTTATTTGTTATTCGGATGTTTTTGCAGAACCCGTAATCAGCGACCGCCTGTTTAAAGACGATAAGTCCGATGAACCATGGACTCTTATAGCCGATGAAGTCAATCATGACAGGAATACGGATATATATACAGCCTCCGGAAATGTAATAATTACCAAAATCAGCAGAAAACTGACGGCCGATTTTGTGCGTTTTGACCACAAGACATTTCATGCTCACGCAAAGGGGAATGTCAAACTGACAGCAGGCGAGGATGTTCTCACGGGAAGCGGTCTCGATATGGATTTAAAATCCGAAACCGGCACCGTGCATGACGGCACAATATTCCTTAAAGAAAACAACTTTAATATCAGCGGCAAATCGATTGAAAAAACAGGTAAGAACAGCTATCTGGTTGAAGAAGCTACCGTTTCAACCTGTGACGGTGAAACACCCGACTGGAAAGTAACAGGTAAAAAGCTTACAGTAGATATCGAAGGATACGGCTTTATAAACCACGCGGCATTCTGGACAAAAAAATTGCCGGTAATGTATGTGCCTTTTATGGTTTTCCCAGCAAAAATAAAGCGACAGTCAGGTCTTCTGGCGCCCGAGATGGGGCAATCCGATAGAAAAGGAATAGAATATAACCAGCCCTATTTCTGGGCAATAAATGAAAGTTCCGATGCAACCTTATATGCTCACCATATGAGCGGGCGTGGTGAAAAAGCAGGATTTGAATACCGTTATCTTTTAAGCGAACAGACCAGGGGAACCCTGATGTTTGATTTTCTTAATGACAGGAAACAGGATGACGGGACTAATGATTCCGGCAAAAAATGGGGATATTTGGATGACAGCTATTTGCGTCCCAATTCAGACAGGTACTGGCTTAGAATGAAGCATGATCAGAAATTGCCCGACGGATTCAACGCAAAAGTTGATATAGATATTGTAAGTGATCAGGACTACCTTCATGAATTCAAAGACGGTTATAATGGTTTTAACGCAACCGAAACTTACTTTAAAAAATATTTCGGAAGAGAAATTGATAACTATGATGATCCGGTAAGAACAAACAGGGTGAATCTCAATAAAAACTGGCCTTCATATTCCCTGAATGCGGAAACCCGCTGGTATGATAATGTTATTAATAGGCGCTGGAACGACACAGACAACACCCTGCACATGCTCCCGCTAATCGAGTTTAATGCGTCAAAGCAAAAGATTTCAGGCTCACCTTTCTATGCCGACCTTGACTCTGAATATACCAATTTTTACAGGAAAGACGGAACATCGGGCCAACGGGCAGACTTATATCCGAGGGTTTATCTCCCATACAGATTCAGGAATTACTTCTCATTTGAACCATCTTTAGGCTTAAGGCATACAACCTGGTATATTGATCCGTCAAACGACACACAGATAACAGATAAGACCCACAACAGGGAAATGTATGATGCCAGGCTTGATCTTTCCACGGAAGTATTCAATGTTTTTAAATTTAACTGGGAAAGCCTGGACAGCATAAAGCATGCAATTAAACCTCAAATTATTTACCAGTTTATACCCGATAAAGACCAGTCCGGATATCCAAACTTTGACGGCATCGACCGCATTGCTAAAAGTAATCTTGTAACTTATTCATTAATAAACACATTTACTTCCAAAACGGCTCTGCGGAATCCCGGCTCGAACGGCAACAAAACAGAAGAGAAGCCTGCATTTAATTACAATGAATTTTTAAGAATAAAACTGGAACAAAGCTTTGATATAAATGAAGATAAAGAGAATAATCCCGCGAAATGGGCAAATCAGAAATCGAAAAGGCCTTTTTCCCCGATATATGGCGAGCTGAAATTTACTCCCATTAAATATCTGTCTCTATCAACAGATGCAAAATGGTCCCAGTACGATACTGAATTTATTACAAGAAATGGTGCAGCAACAATATCTGATTCAAGGGGCGACTCAATTTCTGCAGAATACAGATTCGAACGCGATTCAATAGAATCTATCCTTTCTTACCTTAAAATCAAAATAACTGAAAAACTTTCTATTAATGCCGAATATGAAGAAAATCTTAAGGATAACATTAAAATAAGAACGGGGTTGGGATTTCTGTATACTGCCCAGTGCTGGTCGGTCGATCTAAAATATATTGAAGAAGCTGAAGATACAAAATATTTCTTTGTGATAAATTTTACCGGCCTGGGGGGAATCGGCAATTAGAAGAGAAAGGGTCGGTGAACGCTGAATGACAGAGATATTTATTCCTTCATGGTATGTGCTTCACACCAGAAGCAGGTTTGAAAATGTTGTTTATGAGGGATTGATAAAAAAATCGATAGAAGCTTTTTTACCTAAAGTTCTGGTAAGAAGCAGGCGTATAGACAGAAAAGTCATGATCAGCGTGCCCCTTTTCCCCGGATATATTTTTGTAAAATCGGATCTTGCCCCGTCAAACCAGATAGAAATTGTTAAAACCGTGGGCTCTGTTCGTCTTGTCGGAACAAGAAACGGACCGGTTCCGGTCTCAGGCGAAACGATAGAATCGCTCAGAATAATGGTATCAGGGGATAACAAAGTATTAACCGGAACCGATTTCAAGAAAGGAGACAGGGTAATCGTAATATCCGGCCCGCTTGAGGGCGTCATCGGAACATTTGTGAGATACAGGGGAATCGGACGCGTAATAGTCAGCATTGATGCCCTTTCCCAGTTCGCTTCAGTTGAAGTGGACGAGGAAGATGTTGAGATTCTGACACGATAATTATCATAACTGCTTGACTTACTATAAACTTTTATTTAAAAGATAGATGTAAAGATCAGGGTAATTTATTTTCAAGGAGGAAATATGAATAAACTGGAGTTAATTTCGGCCCTCAAAAATGAAGCAGACATATCAAAAGCAGAGGCAGCCAAGGTTGTTCAGATCTTTTTTGATTCCATGGCGGACTCTATGGCACTTGAAGACAGAATTGAAATTCGCGGTCTATGCAGTTTTTTTGTAAAAAATTACAAGAGCTATACCGGCAGAAATCCCAAGACCGGCGAAAAGGTTACTATCCGGCCCAAAAAGCTCCCCTTTTTCAAATCAGGGAAAGAGCTTAAAGAAAGGGTAGATCGTTAATTTGTGCCTGGTTTCGAATCTATAACTGATCAAAAAAGACCGGTCCGGATATTAACCGCCTTTCTCAGGAAAGGAACCATTCCGCACGCGCTCCTTTTCACAGGTATTGAAGGCGTTGGGAAACAGACTGCGGCAAAAATATTTGCCATGGCATGCAATTGTCTGGGGGAAAGCCCGGAACAACCGCCTGTAAATTCCGGAAAAACAGGTCTGCCTGATAATCATGGAATATCAGTGCCTTGCGATATTTGCAGGTCTTGCAGAAAAATTCTGTCGAACAGCCACCCCGATGTTATCCAGATCAGGCCTTCCGGTTACGGTATCAGGATATCCCAGATTCGTGATCTGTGTGAAATCCTCTCCCTGAAACCCTATGAGGCAAAGGTAAGGGTAGTTATTATATCGGATGCTCAAACCATGAATATGGCGGCAGGCAATGCTCTTCTGAAAATACTCGAAGAGCCCCCTGACAGTACAATTCTGATTCTTACCGCCGCCGAGAGAACAGATCTCATTTCAACTGTTTCTTCTCGCTGCCAGAACATAAAGTTTAACCCTGTTTCGCGGAAAAAAATTGCTCAAATACTGTCTGAAAGAAAAGGAGTTGACCCGGTTAACGCAGACGTTTTTGCAGGTATGTCATACGGGAGCTTATCCGGAGCATTCAATACAAGTGGCAAAATGCTGAAAAAAAGGGATTGGCTTATAAGCGAATTGGAATCTTTATCTATAAATGATACGGGAAGGTGTCTCGCTTTTGCGGAAAGACTCTCAAAAGACAAAGATGATTTTCTGGACTCTTTAGAGGCAATCGACATCTGGTACAGGGATATGGCTGTTTTCAGACACTCCCCCGGCAAAATTATCTTTGTTGATCTTTCAGACAAAATGAGAAGCTCTCATGAAAAGCACTCTGAACAAAGTCTTATATCGAAATTCGAAGAAATTCGAATGGCCCGGCAAGCCATCCGGGCAAATGGCAATTTGAGACTGACTGCTGAAACGCTTGTTTTAAAACTTGCGCAAATCTGATGGGCTTTTTTAAAATAGACCTTATTTACTTATTTAAGGAGAAAATAGTCCGGCATGCCGGGCTTCAGATCATATATGAAAATTGTAGGCATCAGATTCAAACCGGCGGGTAAAGTTTATGATTTCGACATCGGCGCTTTTGTGCTAATTACCGGAAATCATGTAATCGTCGAGACCGAGCAGGGATTAGGCTTTGGAACTGTTGTTGTTCCACCTGTCATATGCGATAAGCTTCCCGACAAACCACTTAAAAGAGTGATCCGCCTTGCGAATGAAAAGGATTACCAGCAAAAAGAAAAAAATGCCCAGATCGAGAAAAATGCGCAGGCCTTTTGCCTTAAATGCTTAAAAGATCTTGATCTTAAAATGAATCTTTTTTCAGTCGAAAGCTCCTTTGATGCAAGCAAACTGACATTCTATTTTACTGCTGAAGGGCGTGTCGATTTCAGGCAACTTGTTAAAATGCTTGTAAAAGAACTCTCTGTCAGAATTGAAATGAGACAGGTTGGAATACGAAATCAGGCCAAGATGTGCGGAGGACTCGGAAGATGCGGCCGCGAGATCTGCTGCTCCTTGTTTATGGATAAATTCTGGCCTGTTTCTATCAGAATGGCAAAAGATCAAAGCCTTTCTTTAAACCCGACCAAAATCTCCGGACAATGCGGAAGGCTCATGTGCTGTCTTACTTATGAACATGGAATATATCAGGAAGTTCCTTGCAAGGATAAATCCATTAGTGAGGATTCTACTGAAATTTCAGAGATTGAAAGAATTCCCGAAGAGGAGTATTATGAAAAGGTAGTATTTAATAATACAACGAATAATGGAACGCACTGAGAGCCTGGCAATGATTTAAATATAAGGAACGGAATGAGCAGCATCTTTTATATTACAACTCCGATTTATTATGTGAACGCAAAACCACATCTTGGGCATGCATACACAACTATTGCAGCCGATGTAATTTGCCGTTACAACAGGATGCAGAACAAGGATTTCTTTTTTCTTACAGGCACGGATGAACACGGCGACAAAGTAGAGCGCGCCGCAAAAAACGAAGGCCTGAGCCCTCGAATTTATGTTGATAAAATAAGCGGACTATTCAGAGACCTGTGGCCTGAATTGAATATCGAGTACAGCTCATTCATACGGACAACAGATCCTTCGCACATAGCAGTTGTTCAGAAAATCTTACGGAAAATATATGATACAGGGGATATTTATTTTTCCGAATATGAAGGACTCTATTGTTTCGGCTGTGAACGTTTTTATACCGAACGGGAACTGGTAAACGGTAAATGTCCGGATCACGAAACTGAACCCGAAACCATTCGTGAATCAAATTATTTTTTCAGAATGAGCCGTTACCAGGACTGGCTTATTGACCACATCAGTCAAAATCCCGAATTCATAAGGCCTGAACGTTATAAAAATGAGGTCTTATCTTTTTTAAAAGAGCCTCTTGAAGATTTATGTATATCCCGCCCCCGAACACGTCTTGAATGGGGAATTCCTCTTCCGTTTGATGATAAATATGTAACTTATGTATGGTTTGATGCTCTGCTTAACTACATATCGGCACTCGGATATCCGGATGGCGCGCTTTACGAGAAATTCTGGCCGTCTGCGCAGCATGTTATTGCAAAGGATATATTAAAACCACATGGGATATACTGGCCTATAATGCTCAAGGCCGCGGGAATACCGGTTTACAAAAATCTCAATGTTCACGGTTACTGGAATATAGATGAAAGCAAGATGTCAAAGAGTCTCGGTAATGTCGTTGAGCCTCTCTCACTGAAAAACATTTATGGACTGGACGCTTTCAGATATTTCCTTATGCGGGAAATGGTTTTTGGCCTTGACTCCAACTTCAATGAAGAAGCCCTTGTCGCTCGTGTTAATTCAGACCTTGCAAATGATCTTGGAAATCTGTTTTCAAGAGTAATAACGATGGCTCATAAATATTTAGGTGGGGTTATTCCTGAAATTGATCCAGAAACCGAAGAGAAGCTAAGAGGTGGCCTGAAACTTCAGGCATCAGCAGCTGTTGAAGAGTATGAAAAAGAGATGGGAAATTTCTCCTTTCACAAAGCCTTGATTTCGGTCTGGGAATTTATCAGCCTTATGAATAAGTATGTTGATGTAACTGCTCCATGGGTCCTTGCAAAAAAGAAAACCAGCAGGAAAGAGCTTGAATTTGTCCTATATGATCTTCTTGAAGGATTAAGGGTAGTATCCGGTCTTATTTATCCGGTTATGCCTGATACTGCAAAAACAATGCAGTATCATCTTGGTCAGGATAATAAAAAAACGTTTTATGATTTAAGAAATATTAAAACGTGGAACAGCATCAAGGCAGGAACAAGCCTGCCGAAATCAATAACACTTTTCCCGAGAATCGATAAAAAAAAGATGGAATCATCATTGCCCGAAAAAAAAACAGAAACCATTATACCGGGTATAAAACCTGAAATAACAATGGATCAGCTCGGCAGCATTGATTTAAGAGTTGCTACCATATCAAAGGCGGAATCAATTCCCGGAGCGAAAAAAATTCTAAAGCTTGAAATCGATATCGGGGAATGCAGAACCATTGTGGCCGGAATCGCTTCAAGCTATGCTCCCGAAGAGCTTGAAGGAAAACAGATTATTGTTGTCGCAAATCTTAAACCCGCAAAGATAATGGGAATTATATCAAACGGGATGCTGCTTGCCGCAACTGATGAAAACGGTTGTACTGTCGCGACTTTCGATAAAAAAATTAAACCGGGCACTCCCCTTAGGTGAATTGCTCGAAATAGACCGGGTTATTAACAGCAATATATTTTTCTTTCCGGAAATATACGGAATATTACCTGAACCTAAATGGAAAAATTCTATAACTGCTATGGAATAATCCCTGCCCGGTACGGATCAACCCGTTTCCCGGGTAAACCCCTTGTCGATATCTCCGGCAAGCCGATGTTTTTTCATGTGTATGATCGGGCGATAAAGTGCCCTGATCTTTCAAAGACAGTTCTTGCCACAGATGATGAGCGCATATATTCAGCCGCAAAAGCGCTCGATGTGCCTGTAGTCATGACCAGGAAGGATCATCCGAGCGGAACCGACAGAGTCTTTGAAGCAGCCCTGATCCTGAATTTGCCTGAAGATGCCATAATCGTGAACATACAGGGAGATGAGCCGCTTCTTGAACCGGCAATGCTGACGGAGCTGGTAGGTCCTTTCGTATCTCCGGATATTGAAGTAACAACTCTTGCAAGTAAGATAGGACAGGGTGAGGCCGGAAACATCAATCAGGTAAAGGTTGTTTTTTCCATAACCGGAAAAGCCCTTTATTTCTCACGTTCGCCGATTCCATGTTACCGTGACACTCAGGAAGAGTTGTTTTTCGGACATATAGGTCTTTATGCCTTCAGGATGAATGCATTGAAAAAATTTGTCTCTTTAGGCCCGGGCCGGCTTGAAACTGCAGAAAAACTTGAACAGCTTAGGCTGCTTGAAAACGACATTCCCATTCATGTTGTTCTTACGAAACATAAGAGTATCGGAGTTGACTGCCCGGAAGATATAAAAACAATATGCGAAATTCTAGATAAAAATCTATATAAAAAATGTGAACCAAATTGAAGGATATTTGTGATCTTATGCGCAATTTTATAATATTTATAAATGGGATTTTAAAATCAAGAGAGTGCGCTGCCATATCCGGCATTATAGGAGCCGTTTTCAGGAATATTCTTTTTTATCTTTCCGCAAAGATATATTTCGGCAAATACCCGGCCAATGTTCCCTGTCGTTCTATAATTTTTTTCCCATGCCGGGAAAACATCCTGTGCTGCGGCCTTGCCGGAATAGTCTCTTTAAAAAAAGAGAAAACACCGGATGCTAAAATAGATCTGGCATTTATTGAAGAGAGCATAGGAAAAATTGAAGCCCGATCCTTTGATCTTTGCATAAAGAATAATTATTCGATTGATGATAACTACCTTTGCGGCGACAAAGCTACTCGATCTCTTCTTGAAAATGTCCGGGAATTGAAGAGAGACAACCAGTTTTTCAACATATTTACAAGTAAAGAAAATCAGGGAAAAATTGCATGCCTGTCAAAAAAGATAAACATAATTATTGATTCGGAATCAAAGATCCTTTCAGAGAAAATGGGTCAACTTGAACCTTCAGCAGTTGATATAATGTCAAACCGGATTGAAAATCTGAAGGATATTTCATGGACTCTTTCCAGCGAAATCGGGCAAAACATATCAAAGATAAACGAACTTGCAGGCGCATTGTATAACAGCCCTTCTTTTACAACCGTAACCATATACAAAAACATAAACGCGGTTTTAAACAGCATAGACCGTCTTGAGGTAAGAGGTCGCGATTCCGCCGGCATTTCCCTTATGTTTGCCCTGGATGATCCGGAATACGCAAGCTTTGAGAAAATTATAAATAATGAGAACTTGTCAGGTACTTTAAAGGAGCGCTCAGGCGCTGATATTCTTCTGAATGGTGGGATAACAATCAACCGGATAAAAGAGAAAAATGGGAACCCTCTCGTCACTCTTGCCTTCGTTTATAAGATTGCGGCAGAAATAGGAAGCCTTGGAGACAATATCGCTTTTTTGCGTTCCCAGATAAAAAACGACCGCATACTCCGGATACTTTCCTCTTTTCCAAACCGCTATCATACTGTTTCATCCCACACCAGATGGGCTTCTGTCGGCGCCATTACAGAGGCAAACTGTCACCCTGTTGACGGCCGGACAACAGGAGACTGTTCCGAAGAAAAGGGTATCATCCATGTATGCTTAAACGGAGACATCGATAATTACCTTGAACTTAAAAAAGAATATGAAAGCAGCGGCAATCTTATCCACGGGGAAATAACAACAGATACGAAGATAATACCTCTACAGATTGAAAAGTACTTAAGCAAGGGATTTGAAGTCGAGGAAGCTTTTCGCCTTGCTGTAAATGATTTTGAAGGATCCCACGCCATATCGATGCACACCGACCTCGATCCGGGAAGATTTTTTCTTGCACAGAAGGGAAGCGGTCAGGCGGTCTTTATCGGAATAGGAAAAGATCATTATATACCGGCTTCCGAAGTTTACGGATTAATAGAAGAGACGCCTTATTATCTGAAACTGGAAGGAGAGAAAATAATTGAAGGTAAAAACGGGAGCACCCGTGGACAGATATTCATATTGAACCAGAAATCGAATGGAGGGATTGACGGTATTAAAGCAATGTTTTACGATAACACTCCGGTTCCGCTTGAAGAAAAGGATGTAAAATATACGAATATTACTTCAAGGGATATCGACCGTCAGAACTATCCCCATTATTTTCTAAAAGAGATATCCGAATCTCCCTCTTCGGTTGAAAAAACCCTTCAAAACCGATGGAAAATAAGCCCTGAAAGCAAAAAGCCTTCGGTTTTTCTTTCGGAAAAGGAATTCCCGGAATCCCTCAGAAACGCCTTCCGGGAGAACAGGATTCGCCGGATTTACTTTATCGGCCAGGGGACGGCGGGAGTTGCCGCACTCGTCTGTTCCGATATACTGAACTACTATCTGAACGATCCTTCCATAAATATCAGCTCCCATAAAGCATCCGAACTGAGCGGATTCAAGATAGACCGGAATAAAAATTCATCCGGCATGTCGGATACCCTTGTTGTGGCAATAAGCCAGTCAGGGACAACTACAGATACAAACCGCGCGGTCGAAATGGCTAAAAAAAGAGGAGCTAACACAATTGCCATCGTCAACCGGAGGGATTCGGATATAACCTTCAAGGTTGACGGCGTTATTTATACCAGCAGCGGACGTGATATCGAAATGTCGGTTGCATCAACAAAAGCTTTTTACTGCCAGATTGTTGCAGGAAGCATTCTCAGCCTTTTCATTGCCCGGTTATTGGGACGCAGAAACGGGGACTTCATATCCGAAGAGATAAAAAACCTTCTCGAGTTGCCTTCCCAAATGAGAAAGGTTCTTTTGCTTCGCGATAAGATTGAAGCATCCGCCAGAAGACTTGCGGTAACAAAAACTTACTGGGCGGCTGTGGGAAGCGGCCCCAACAAGGCATCTTCCGACGAAATCCGAATAAAGCTCAGCGAACTATGTTACAAGACAATCTCCTCTGATTACATTGAAGATAAAAAACATATAGATCTCTCATCCGAGCCTCTGATCATCATATGCGCAGCCGGAACAAGGGACAATGTTATCGGCGACATCATAAAGGATACCGCGATATTCAAGGCGCACAAGGCCACACCGATTGTTATAGCCGATGAAGGGGAAGAGAGATTCGGTCCGTATACCGAAGATGTTTTCTTTGTTCCGGTTGTAAGCCAGCACCTCGCCCCTGTATTAAATACTCTTGCAGGCCATATCTGGGGATACTATGCGGCATTATCCATCAATGAAGGCTCAAGATTCATGTATGATTTCCGGGAAGAGATTGAAAACGCCATTAATGAAAGGCATAAAAATGGAGTTGATATATACGAATTCATCCTTGAAAAATCTTTCAGGGAAAAAATAGCCAGGTTCTACAACGACTTCAGGCAAAAGAAGAATGAGAACCGTTTCCCGTCGATCATGAGCCTTGATGCTTCTTCGAACCTTATTTTGCTTTGTAAGTACCTTTCCGGCAAGCTGCCGGTATCTGATTTTGAGCTCGATTTCGGTTTAAAGGGAACCGCCCTTAATATGATAAACACCCTTATTAGATCTCTTGGTGAATCTATAAACCAACTGTCCAGGCCTATAGATGCAATAAAGCACCAGGCTAAAACAGTTACTGTCGGGACAAGCCGCATAAGCGAAAAACTTTACGGAATTCTCTTTGATACTCTAAATGCCAATAATCTGAGTCACTCACAAATTACAAATATGAACATTCTGGTTCTGAAAAACTTGCAGGAGATTGTTTCGGAAATCAAGGGTTCCATTCTTTACAAAATCAGCGGACTGAATCTTTTGGGTGAACTCACGGAAGAGACAACAATCGAGATAGTTAAAAAAGAGGGTTCCTTAAAATCAATTCCATCACGCGTTGAAACCGATAATCGTCTAAAAGGAACCAAAAAGATAATCGTTCAGCAGGGCAATGTGTATATCGGAAAAGGCAGGAAAGACGACCGCAGCATAATTATCATCCCCGCAATATCTTCTTCTCCCGGAAGCTCCAGTATTATTGATAATCTTCTTTTACTCCATATCCATTTCATGGAAACAGTATCTCTTCCGATAAAGGTAAAAGCCCTGGGCGGAAAGTATGATCATATAAAAAATATTGTTCAGGAAAACAGCGTTGCATGGGAAGACAAATACCTTGATCTGGTAAAGATGGAAGAGCTTTTTGGAGTATCCGCAGAAAAGATAGCTGAGTTTATCGTATCAAAAGTGACAACTCCATAAAATCTCTTCATATCATCTGCATCATTGTCATACTGGGATATGGGTGCATATGCGTACCGCATGAAATTTATTATAAGCCTTCGAGGACGCCCCCTGATTGTTAACAAAGAGCATACAGGCGGAGACGATAAACGGCTTCGTGGGAATAATTGCCAGGGCTGCATCGATTTAATGGATGCGGATATGCCGGTGTTGACGAAGGGTTTGTTCAGATTCATGCTGATCCCATGCGCACCCATATCCCAGTACGACGAACTTTAGATATTCAAATCTCTACCGTCAGCTTCCGCCTGCTGCAAGTTTCATTTTTAACGCCGCGCCAATAAATGATTTAAAAAGAGGATGAGGATTCATAGGCTGCGACTTGAATTCAGGATGGAATTGACAGCCAAGAAACCACGGGTGGTCTTTTATTTCGACAATTTCGACAAGATCACCGCTCGGAGAAGTCCCGCTGACAACAAGTCCCTTTTCTTCAAGCCTTCCCATAAATTTATTGTTGAATTCATACCTGTGCCTGTGCCGCTCTGAAATTTCCCTAGTATTATAAGCATCATTCGCCAGGGTGCTTTCCTTTAAAAGGCATGGATACGCACCGAGGCGCATTGTTCCGCCTTTTTCGGAAGTAATATCCCGGTTTTGAATTGTCCCTGTTTTTTCATCATACCAGGAGAGCATGAGGTAAATGACAGGAAACGGTGTGTTTTCATCAAATTCGGAACTGTGGGCGCCTTCCATTTCCGCTACATTTCGGGCATACTCTATCACCGCTATCTGCATCCCGAGGCATATTCCGAAATATGGAATTTTCTTCTCTCTGGCATATCTTGCAGCGCATATTTTCCCCTCGACTCCTCGTGATCCAAATCCTCCCGGAACCAATATGCCGTCAGCGCCGGCAAGAATCTCCCCGCAATTGTTGTTGTCAATGCTTTCCGAATCCACAAAAAAAAGTTTTACTCTGCAATCATTCGAAAATCCGCCGTGGTAAAGGGCTTCGTTAAGACTTTTGTATGATTCTATCAGGTTCGTGTATTTACCCACAATCGCAATCCTGACCGAATATCCGGGAGTTTTAATCCTTCTTACAAGATCTTCCCAGGCATCAAGACGCGGAGCCCTTGTCCATATATTAAGAAGCTCTATAATTTTATCATCGAGACCCTCGTTGTGGAAATTCAATGGAACTTCATAAATCGACTCTACATCTTTTGCCGTAATTACAGCATCGACTCCGACATTACAAAAAAGGGCTATCTTCCCTTTGATCTCTTTTGACAGGTCCCTGTCCGCCCTGCAAAGAAGTATATCAGGCTGGATACCTATGCTCCTCAATTCCTTAACGCTGTGCTGGGTCGGCTTCGTCTTAACCTCTCCGGCAGTTGTAATGTAGGGAACAAGCGTCAGATGAATATAAATAACATTTTCTTTCCCGACATCGGTTTTAAACTGTCTTATGGCTTCTAAAAAAGGAAGGCTTTCAATATCTCCTATTGTACCGCCTATCTCCACTATGACAACATCTACCCCGTCCGCAACGAGTTTGATGCTTCTTTTTATTTCATCAGTAATATGCGGAATAACCTGAACGGTTCCACCCAGATAATCTCCTCGTCTCTCCTTTGAAATAACCGAATAGTATATTTTGCCGGTTGTAAAATTATTGTCCATTCCCATTCTAACGCTTGTGAAGCGCTCATAATGGCCTAAATCCAGGTCTGTTTCAGCACCGTCATCAGTTACAAAAACTTCCCCGTGTTGAAAAGGATTCATCGTGCCGGGATCAACATTTATATACGGGTCAAGTTTCTGAATGGTTACGGAAAGACCGCGACTCTCTAAAAGAGCTCCTATTGATGCGGAAGCAAGACCTTTCCCAAGAGAAGATAGAACTCCACCCGTCACAAAAATATACTTCGTATCATTTACCATATCAGCGCCTCAGATACCTGCTTATTTTTTTGTTATGAAAATATGTTTTGAAGCTCACCGCCGCAGAGCGGTCGGGGACTGAGCTCGCGTTTCGGTTCAAAAT
>CAYODW010000017.1:30380-36263 GCA_964402865.1 uncultured Desulfonema sp.
CAATATCAGCGCCTCGTAAATCTTACAGTCTCTTGTTATGATATTAGCCTGAATCAAGTATCCAGGAGTCGGAATTCAGAAGTCAGAACAGAAGGGGTATTTTTGCAATTCGCCTTCTGAATTCCGTATTCTGACTCCTGTCTTCTGAACTTTCAAAGAATCTCATCTGAAAAGAGGGCTCCATCTCCGAGCTCTTCTTCAATCCTTATAAGCTGGTTGTATTTCGCCACACGGTCACTTCTTGACATTGAACCTGTTTTAATCTGGCCGCCGTTAATACCGACAACCAGGTCGGCAATAAAGGAGTCTTCTGTTTCGCCCGACCTGTGAGATATCACGGTTGTATAACCCGCCTGTTTGGCCATTTCGATCGTATCGAGAGTCTCCGTAACCGTTCCTATCTGGTTAAGCTTGATAAGGATCGAGTTTGCTATGCCTTTTTCAATCCCTTTAGCAAATATTTCAGGATTTGTAACGAATATATCATCGCCCACAAGCTGAACACTTCCTTCAAGGCGTTTTGTCATAACTTCCCAGCCTTTCCAGTCCTGCTCAGCAAGCCCGTCCTCGATGGATAGTATGGGATATTTATCTATCAATTGCTCGTAATAATCTATCATCTGTTCGGATTTAAGCAGTTTTCCTTCGGAACTCAAATTGTATTTACCCTTCTGAAAAAACTCGCTTGCAGCCGCATCGATTCCAATGCCTATATCACGAAATGGCTTATATCCTGCCGATTCAATGGCAAGCATGATGTTTTTAATCGCTTCCTCGTTTGATTCAAGATTCGGAGCAAACCCTCCTTCATCACCCACACCTGTATTAAGTCCTTTGCCCTTCAGTATCTTCTTTAAGCTGTGAAAAGTCTCGGCTCCCATCCGGACGGCTTCTGTAATGCTTTTTGCCCCGACGGGAATTATCATAAACTCTTGAATATCTAAATTGTTTGCCGCATGGGCGCCGCCATTTATAATGTTCATCATGGGCATAGGAAGATATCTTGCGTTAATACCGCCCAGATAACGGTAAAGAGGCAGTCCGAATGCGGCGGCGGCAGCTCTTGCGGCAGCCATCGAAACGCCCAGGATTGCATTGGCTCCGAATTTCGACTTGTTCGGAGTGCCGTCCAGTTTGATCATGAATCTGTCAAGCGCCGTCTGACCCGATGCATCCATACCCCGGATCGCGGGAGCAATTTTGGTAGTCACGTTATTAACAGCTCCGGCAACGCCTTTGCCTCCGAATCTTTTTGCCTTGGTATCACGAAGCTCAAGAGCCTCGCGAGTCCCGGTTGAAGCGCCGGAAGGAACAGAAGCTCTCCCCGTAGCGCCACAGGCAACTGTTACATCCACTTCTATTGTAGGATTCCCTCTTGAGTCTAGAATTTCTCTTGCCTTTACATCAATTATCTCAGTCATGGCGCCCTCCGATTATTCTTATATATTGTTTATATTTCAGGAATCTATTAAGATGTGATTACTTGACAAATTAGATAAAGATGCTACTCTGATTGCATTTATATGTCAAGATAACTTGGCAATATTTGATTACCCTTATCTACAGTTTTCAACAGATTATTGTGACTATCAATTATGCTGAATTTGAGTCTTTATAAAGATGCGCATCTTGTTGTTTCAGCTATCAGGGTGCTTGAACGTAGGAACTCCGTTCCCCCCTCAATAGATGATGTTTGCAATTTTGTTTCCTTTTCACTTGAACAGGGGAACTACATTTGCCGGAAATTGAGTGAAACAGGGATTATTGAAATTGTCGAAGGCGCTTTCGGTACAAGGCTTTTTGTAAAGAACCATCTCGCAATAGAAGAAATTCCGAAAGATGCAAAAGTAAGCAGCATGGAGGAAGAATTAAAAAAATTTCAGGATTCAAGGAAAGAATTAACGCTAAAGGTCGCATCGATTCAGGCGCAACAGGCTGAAAAGCAGAAAAATCTTTTCACGGAACTAGAAAATCAGTTGAAGAAACATCTTGATAAAAAGTGATGGCTAAATCAGGTTGATATCCCAGTTCCATATGCCTTTTCTTGTTTTCATCTCAATCCCTTCCGGCAAAGGCTCGACAAAATGGACGAACATGCTGTAACCCGCATTTTGAAGCTCATCTTTTTTATCCGTCAAATCAATCTTCCAGTTGGGATAAACCCAGAAATTGGAACCATATTCACTGACCCATGCCTGCTCTCCTTTGGGACTGATAAATGCGCGGTTTTGCTTCACCTGGTCTGAAAGAATTCTTGAAACTGTAAACGGCCAGTTTCCTGAAATGACAATTCCTGAAGGAAGCGGACTTTTTTGGGCGAATAGAATGTAATCATCCCGTCCGAGTTCAGGGCTTGCGATCACACCGGAAAAACCGAGCGCCTGCAAAACCTTTACCGCAAGAACATTTGAGATATTGCAAAATGGTCCGGCCCATATATTAAGTCCTTTTAATGTATCAAACAGCGCGGTCTGCCAGGGGGCATTTAAAACAAAGTTCCGGCTTTCTTTTTCAACTGCAATATCGATACTTGCCTTTATCCGCTTCTCTTCATCAGGCCATATCATGGGCGGCAGCCACCACCACATGGATTTATCACCGATCTTTTCCATCCGGCCGTAATCATCAACGTCGAGCCACAAACCGCATTTTTTGCCCTTATCCGTCTTTCCTGAATCTCTGCGAACACAAACATCATAAATAGTCGTTTTGTCATTATATTTTTTCGGCAATTGCTCCGTAAACTCCAATACCGGCGGCTCTGAAAGGGGTAATTTTTTTATACCACCTTCAAGTTCCGACATCATTTCATCAAGAGCTTTTTCGCGCCTGTCCGTCAGAAATACAGGAGCTCCGGGGGCGGGAGTTTTACCGGAAGATAATTTTATATAAAGCCGCCCCTTTTGAGGGACATACTTTCCAACGCGCAGAGTGCCGTGAGAATCTTCATCTTCATAGCCAATGCGCAGAAGATCTCCAGACATAAGTTCTTCTCTGGGCATAAAATATGGATTCTGTCTGGGCCCCTGAATTTTTCCGATAAGAAGTCCTGATCCGGTCTGTCCGTCAGAAGCTATAGGATTCCATGGCCTCTGCGGCAGAAAATGATAATGGGTGCCTTTCCTTCCGAGGGCTCTTGCAAGTAGTTCAACGGCCGTCTTTTTCTCTTTTGGATCATTACCGAGATCTCTGAGAATTTTATAAGCAGTAACGGTATAATATACATAGTGAGGACCTTTTTTGCGTCCTTCGATTTTCCATGCGCTTATTTCGGGAAGAGGCAATAAAACTCTCGATAAAACATCGAGGCTCAAATCTACGCACGAAAAAAATCTGCCGGTTCTGCCGCCCTGGGTATAAAGCCGTCTGCAGGGTTGCACACATCTTCCGCGCAGGCCGCTTTTTCCTCCCAGATAACTGCTCCAGTAACACCTTCCGGAAATACCATAGCAGAGGGCGCCATGGACAAACACTTCCAGGGAAAGACCTTCTGGGCACGCTCCGGCAAGTGTTTTTATTTCATCAACCGAAAGCTCTCTTGGAATAACGACCCTGCCGACGCCAAGCTTTTCCCTGATCAGTTTCAATGCGGAAGGAAATGAAACATTGGCAAGCGTGGAGAGATGGAGTTCGCCGGAAAAACCGGTTTGTTTCGCAAGATCGACAAGAGCAAGATCCTGGATGATCAGGCCGTCCGGTTTGACCAGCCTTTCAAGATGTGCAACAAGATTTCCGGCAAAAGAAAGGTCTTCATGCTTTAAAATAGAATTTATGGCTACGAAAACCTGAACCCCTTTTTCATGAGCAAGTACGGAAAGCGGCGCAAGCTCTTCGACCGTAAAATTTTTTGCCTCCATACGGGCGGAATAAACCTTAAGTCCGCAATAGACCGCATCCGCGCCGGCTGCTATCGCTGCAAGAAATGACGCCTTGTTTCCGGCAGGGGCAAGTATCTGGGGTCTGTTCATAATCTCTATTCTATGCCGAAGGCCCGCCTTCTTTGTGGCGGGGTTTCTGATTTATGGTTTTTAGTCTCCGATTTTTAATCAATAACTCATCTTCCGGGTCTAGGTTTATATTCTCAAACCCAAGTCGTCAAGCATTTAGTTTCCATCCGGAAATGGCCCTTTTGTGCGATCTCTGTGTCAATCTGCGGGATTTCTTGTGCGACATACAAAGCGTATGTCTCCGCGCAATCCCTTGATTTCCTTGAGCTTGCTCAAAATTGCCTATTTCCGAATTGGAAACGCCTATGTATCCAAATTTGGTTTCCGGATGGACACCATTTAGCTGAAAATATTTGCTTCTTCATCCGATCGACCTTGATATAAGCCGCTTTTTTTTAATCGACAAGGGAATATAAGGATGATAAATAACATAAAAACCAGAACAATCCTGAATATATGCCGAAGGTGCAATCCATAATTTAGTCGCACGAGGAATAAACGAAAGGGAGATCTCCTGTGCTTCAATTTAATAAAGAAGTCGTAACCGCCGGCTTTATTTCCCCGTCCGGCGAGATGGTGCAGGCGCCAATAGAAATTCGCATCAACCCGATAACAGGGCGCACGAGCCGGATAGCATTCAGCCGCATAGGGGAGCGCGAAGCCGGAACTGATTCCCTTCCCGCGCCGCCTCCGTTTGCAGACGACACATCCCTGTGCCCGTTCTGCCGCCCTTCCCTTCAGTCAAAGACACCACGAGTGCTCCCTGAATTGATGCCGGAAGAACGGCTGGTCCGGGGTGGTTCCGTCCTGTTTCCGAATCTGTTTCCCTACGGCGCATATTCCGCTGTGAGCCTCTTCGACGACATCCATTTCGTGGAAATAGGCGCAGCTTCACCTGCTTCATACACCAACAGTTTTTTAAACTGTGCCGACTACCTGAAATGTGTGCTCGCCAATGACCCAGGGGTAATCTACATGGCCATAACGCAAAATCATCTGCCGGCAGCCGGCGGTTCACTGTTGCACCCGCACCTGCAGATCCAGGCAGACCGTGTGGCATCAAACCATCACCGGTTTCTGCGCGCAAAGGCTGACAGATATTTCGCTGAAAACGGATCATTACTCTTTTCTGACTATCTGTACCACGAAAAGAGTGAAGCGGATCGCTACATCGGCAAAACCGGAAACTGGGAGTGGATGGCGGCTTTCGCGCCGGAGGGATTTTTCGAAATATTGGGAATTCTTCCGGGAGTGACTTCACTGTCACAGGTCACGCCTGACGATTGGAAAGACCTGTCCCTCGGTGTTCTCAACACACAGCGTTTCTACCGCTCCCTCTCTCGCAACAGTTACAATCTCGGGCTTCTTATGATAGAAGACGGGGGCAGCAGACTCGAACTTCGGGTTGTGATAATCGTCCGTTCCAATTATGCTCCATGGGTGCGAAACGACCACACCGGCTTCGAGGTGATGCTCGGGGATATGGCCACCTTTACCGCACCCGAAGAGACCGCTGCAGGCGCCCGACCATTCTGGAATGAAACCATGTAATATATGAAGTCAGCGGCAGATTATTCCCTTGCCCGTAAAATGTCGGGATGATATAGATAGTGTTCATCCGGAAACTGATTCCGAACACAATTAAGTTTCCAATCTGGAAATAGGCAATTTGGGGCAAGCTCAAGGAAATCAAGGGATTGCGCGGAGACATACGCGATGTATGTCGCACAAGCAATCCCGAAGATTGACGCCGAGATCGCACAAAAGGGCCATTTCCGGATGGAAACTATATAATGAAATTGAACAGGACCAGATGATTATACGATCACATTATTTTGAGTAAAGAGAAAGGACATATAAATGAAAATAGCGGTCAGCGGAAAAGGCGGAGTCGGCAAAACAACGTTTTCGGCGCTTTTGATACGCGCATTAAGCA
>CAYODW010000018.1:0-35866 GCA_964402865.1 uncultured Desulfonema sp.
AATGGTCGTCAATCCCGTATTGTTTTTTCATCTTTTCGGATAGTTTTCTTCCGGGGCCTGTATCCACAAGCATGTTTCTTCCGTTTCCCCTTATCAGGAGGGATCTTGCATGCATCGGGATGAAATTGTTATCATCAGCAGGAATTTTCTTTTCCCAGAGTATTTTAGGCACAACGCCAAACATGGCTCCGCCGTCAAGAAGAAAACTCCCTAGTTCTATGGCAGTACACTCGTAGGCGCCGAATTTCATGCAAATTTTCCGTGTTCAATGGTTTTTATTTATTTTCCTTATAGCCGCAATCCTTTGCAGAACAATAATATAAGGAACCGTCTCTCTTTGTCGTTTTTTCGAGAAGAAATTTTGCCCCGCACGACGGACATTCTTTTGGTACGGGTTTGTCCCATGTTGCGAATGTACATTCAGGATAACGGCTGCATCCGAAAAAAACTTTCCCCCTTTTTGATTTTTTTTCAAATATTTCACCGGAGCAATTATTTTCGGGGCATTTTATTCCTGTAGTCTGTGTTCGTCCGTTTAAATTAGACGAGAGTGTATTTCTGCATTCAGGATATCCGGAGCAGGCAAAAAAATCTCCGTACTTTCCATGTCTCAGCACCATTGGTTTACGACATTTCTCGCAAACCCGGTCTGTCGCTTCGATTGAGGGTGGTGAAACCGGCATAATCGCGCCTTTATCATCTCTCTGGTAATCCCTGGAATAGGAGCATTCCGGATAACCGCTGCAGGCGAGAAAATGGCCGTTTTTTCCGATCTTTATTTTCAGATCATTCCCGCATTCGGGGCATTTGAGACCGGTCGGGAAACCCACACCTTTCATGCTGAGCATCTCTCCCGAGGCTTTGTCCAGTTCATTTTTGAAGGATTTGTAAAAACGATTCAGAACATCAAGCGCCTTTGCATCCATGCCTTCTATGCGGTCAAGGTCATCTTCCATTTTGGCGGTGAAATCAACATTAAAAATGGTTGGAAAGCTTTCCGTCAGCAGATTATTGACAATGAATCCGAGTTCGCTCGGTTTAAAATAGCCTCTCAAAAAATCAACGTAGCCTTTTTCCCTTATAGTTGAAAGAATGGCAGCATATGTACTTGGACGGCCGATTCCATTTTCTTCAAGCTCCTTGACAAGGGAGGCTTCAGAAAATCTTGGGGGTGGAAGAGTAAAATGCTGTTTCGGATCAAGTTTGTTCAGCTTTAAAAGCATGCCTTCATGAATGTCGGGCAGCATTTTTTTCTTTTCGTCATCAGTTTCTTCATCGGCGGACATGTAAAGGGACATGAAACCCGGAAACCTGATTGTAGATCCGTTTGCGTTAAAGGTGTACAGGGCGGCTGATATTGATACCAATACTTTATCTATAATGGCCTGTGTCATCTGCGAAGCAACAAACCGTTTCCAAATGAGGGTATAAAGTTCCAGCTGGTCTTTTGAGAGGTGTGGAGCAACCTTTTCAGGGGTATTGTAAACGGAAGAAGGTCGTATTGCTTCGTGTGCATCCTGCACTCTTTTTGAGTTACGGAAAAACCGCGGTTCTTTAAGCGAATATTCTTCACCGAAGGAATCTCTAATAAGCTGTAAAGCCTCTTCAGCAGACTCCCTTGATATCCGGGTTGAATCGGTTCGCATGTAAGTTATAAGCCCTATCGGTTCTCCCGGACCAAGGTCAATGCCCTCATAAAGTTGCTGGGCAACCGACATTGTTTTTTTGGCGGAAAATTTAAGTTTTGTAATTGCCTCCTGCTGCAGCTTGCTTGTAATGAACGGCGGAAGCGGATTTCTTAAAGTCGATTTTTTTTGAACCTTTTCAACAATGAACGGGGTTCCGTATAAATCTTTTTTTATGGCCGATGAACTCTCCTGATTCTGAATATCAATCTTTTTGCCGTTTTTCTTAACCAGTTTTGCGGTAAATGCAGATTTGTCATCTGTTTCGAGATGAGCTGTTATCGACCAGTATTCCTCTGAGACAAAAGACTGGATCGAGAGTTCTCTTTCGCATATTATTCGGAGGGCGACCGATTGGACACGACCGGCACTTAATCCCCTTTTTACTTTTTTCCATAGAAGGGGTGAAACCTGATAACCGACCAGCCTGTCTAATATACGCCTTGTCTGCTGGGCTTCATATTTGTTCTCATTCAGACTTTCAGAGGAAGCAATTGCGGCAAGTATGGCGTTTTTGGTGAGCTCATGAAAAAGTACCCGGTGAAAATTTCTTCCCTTTCTCTTTAACACATCCGCCGTATGCCAAGCAATCGCTTCACCTTCTCTGTCCGGATCGGGCGCAAGATATATCTCTGTTGAGTCGCCGGCCTCTTTTTTAAGATTAGATATTACTTTCTGCTTTCCCGGAATAACGACATATTCGGGCTGAAAACCCTCTTCAATATTTATTCCGATTTTTTTTGCGGGCAGATCCTTAATATGTCCGACGGTTGAAACTACTTTGTAGTCTTTTCCAAGGTATTTTTTTATTGTTCTGACTTTTGTGGGAGATTCCACAACAACAAGCGGTTTACTCAATTAATATTCCTCACGGTAATAATTACGGCTTCGTAAAAAGTCATTCTGCGGGTTGCACTTTTTCTATAGTCATTACAGCGTACCGGTAAGTAAGGTTTCATTCCTCAAGATTAGTGCGCCTTGCATAATGAGCTTTTTACTTTGCAGTCAATAATGATAATTATTTTAAGTTTATTTTTCTGAACCCAGGGAAAACAATTTTCCTGGTGATTGTATTACAATATCCTGAAGTTCAAGCTTTAAAAGTACACTCATTATTTTTCCTGGTTCCATTTTAATTTTTCTTATAAGATCATCTATATGGACAGGGTAGGGGCCAAGGGCTTTTAGAACCAGAGAGTCCTCTTCCGATAAGAAAAGGCTTGCATGCCTGCGTTTTTCTTCTCGCTCGGCTATATCCTCTTTTGGCCTTATGGAATATAAAAGTTCATCAACTATATCTTTCGCGTTTTCAACCAGTTTTGCTCCCTGCTTTATCAATGTATGAGTGCCGGTGCTTTTAAAAGACTGAATGCTTCCGGGTACGGCAAAGACATCCCTGTTCTGATCCGCCGCAAGCCTTGCCGTAATAAGGGATCCGCTCCGTTTTGTAGCCTCCACGACAACGGTTCCGAGTGAAATACCGCTTATTATCCTGTTTCTTGCAGGAAAGTTGAATGCGTCGGGTTCCGCCATTAGAGGAAGCTCGGATATCACGGCGCCGTTATCGGAAATCAACCGGAAAAGCTTCATGTTCTGAGCCGGATAAATTCTTTCAAGACCGCTTCCAAGAACCGCTATTGTTTTACCTTTTCCAATCAAAGCGCCTTCGTGAGCGGCTGTGTCTATTCCTCTTGCCATGCCGCTCACAACCGTTATGTTGTAGAAAGCGAGATCAGCACATATTTTTTTTGTCATTGAAACACCGTAATCCGTTGCATTTCGTGAACCGACAACAGCTATGTTGCTTGAAGAGCTGTCCAGAATTCCGGAAACATATAAAAAAGGAGGCGGATCAGGTATTTCCATAAGAAGAGGGGGATAATCCCTGTCGGTCATGGTTACAATTGTGAATCCTTTTTCCGCTATAAGATCTATCTCTCTTTTTATTTGTTCGGATGCCCTGTGCTTTAAAATGGCAGTAGCGAGCCTGTTGGAAACGCCCTCTATCTGCGAAAGCTCATCGCAGGAGGCTCCGAATACGGCCTCCGGTGATTTGAAGTGATTGATTATCCTCTTATAAAGATGATTCCCGACACCGGGAACACTTTTCAAGGTAAACCAAGGCAGAATATTTTTCATAAAGAGGTGTTGCAGTAAACGCTATTTATATATCATCATTTTTTTTTATTTTTTCCCTGCCATGCATTAAGAATAGGGCTTGCAACATAGACCGTAGAATAGGTTCCCACGGTTATTCCGACAAGCAGGGCAAATGCAAAGTCGTGAATAATTCCTCCACCCAGTACAAACAGGGCTATGACGACAAGAAGGGTCGTTCCGGATGTAAGAATCGTGCGGCTTAATGTTTCGTTTACGCTTCTGTTAATTACAACGGTAAAAGGGCTTTTTGTGTGTACTTTCATATTCTCGCGGATGCGGTCAAAAATAATTATAGTGTCATTCAGCGAATACCCGATGATAGTCAGTATGGCGGCTACGATGGGAAGGCTGAATTCCTTGTCAAATATTGAAAACATCCCGACTGTTATCATTACATCATGGGCAAGGGCTACGATTGCCGCCATTGCATATTTTAAATTAAGCTGCCAGAAAAGGGCAAACGTGACAAGAAGGGCGGCTGCAATGAGAACCGCCATGTTTATATTGAAAAGAGAGAGGGAATAAACGGACCCCATCAGAACCGCCGCGGTAATTCCGCTCAGCATCCATTTGAACTCAAAGCGACCCGATATGTATATTGCTATAAAAAGGAGAGAATAAAATATCGCGAAAAGAGCCTTACCCTGCAGATCTTTTCCAACCTGAGGACCGACCATTTCGATCCGGCGTATTTCCGCATTATTTCCGGTGGCTGTTATTAAAGCTTCTTCGAGCGATTGAGAAAATTCCTTGTTTGCAGTTACCGGAGTGTTGGTTCGCACAAGGAATTCATTCTCTTCTTCATCGCCGAAGAGCTGAACTGAAGAGTTCGAAAGATTTATTGAGGAAAGTCCTGTCTTTATTTTCCCGATTTCTACAGGAGATTTGAATTTAAGCTGGATCAGCGTTCCCCCGGCAAAATCGATTCCGTACTGAGGTCCTCCCCTGACGATAAGCGAAAGAATGCTTATGATTATCAATAATCCGGATACGGTGAAAGCGATATGACGCTTGCCGATAAAATCTATGTTGATATTCCGTTTAATAAGCTCCATTTATCTGCTGCCTCTGGTATTAGTTTGTATGACAATAAAAGACCATCCTTAATGAGACTTAAGAAATATATCTTCATTTCCGGTCATATGCTCAGTTTTTTTATTTTCCTGTAGTAGAGGAAATAATCAAATATAATTCTTGACATTACAAGCGTGGTGAAAACGCTTGAAATAATTCCAATGCTCAGTGTTACCGCAAATCCTTTTACTGGACCGGTTCCGAACTGGAAAAGAACCAGACCTGCGATAAGTGTTGTAATGTTTGAGTCCAGGATGGTCAAAGTCGCCCTTTCATAGCCTGCATCTACTGCGGCCCGTGGTGTTTTTCCGAGATACATCTCTTCTCTTATTCTTTCAAATACCAGAACATTCGCATCAACGGCCATGCCAATGGTCAGGATAATACCTGCAATACCGGGCAACGTCAGAGTTGCCTGAAATGCTGCCAGGGTTCCTGCAATAATTACAATATTGAACAAGAGGGCCAAATCTGCAACAACTCCGGACCACTTGTAATAAAAAGCCATGAAGAGAATAACAAACAAGCCGCCGACCCACATTGAAAGAAGTCCTTTGTTGATAGAATCGGTTCCAAGCGAAGGGCCGACAGTTCTCTCTTCAAGCATTTTAACAGGCGCTGGAAGGGCTCCTGCGCGAAGCACTATGGCAAGATCACGAGCCTCTTCCGTTGTAAAGCTTCCTGTAATACGGGCGTGACCTCCTGATATTTTTTCCTGTATGACCGGAGCCGAATAAACCTTGTTGTCCAGAACTATTGCAAGCCGTTTCTTGACGTTTTCTTCCGTTATGTTTTCAAATATCCTAGCTCCCTTTTTATCGAAATCTATGGAAACATAGGGTTCGTTATATTGGGAATCTATCTGTACGGATGCATCGGTGAGATATGAGCCGGTCAAGAGGGCGCCTTTCTTCACAAGGTAAGGCCTTTTTATTACGCGCCTGGTTTGGGCATCTTCTCTTATTTCATATAGTATTTCCGAGCCAGGGGGAGTGCCTTCAGCAACAGCTGTTTCAGCATCACGTGATTCATCAAGCAGCTTGAATTCAAGCAGGGCGGTTTTGCCGATGAGCTCTTTTGCCCTTTGGGTATCAGTGACCCCGGGAAGCTGTATAAGAATACGGTTTTCGCCCTGCATACGGATATCCGGTTCGCTGACACCGAACTGGTCTATACGATTTCTGATTGTTTCAAGCGCCTGGGCTGTTGCCAGTTTCTTTATGCTATCGGTTGCCTCATCAGGAAGATCCATTGATATCTTAAGAAGATCATTATCTTTGGTGCGGGAAAGAATACGGAGTTCCCTGAATTCCTTGTCGAGAATCTTTTCAAAGTCGTCAATATTCTCCTGTCCCTGCAGCGCTACGGATATTTTTGTTCCTTCCGTACGTTCGATAGCTGTAAAGCTGATATGTTTGGTCCTTAATATTCCCTTAAGATCGTTTGATATGCGCTCGATCGTGCTCTCAACGGCCTTTTCCGTTTCAACTTCAAGAACAAGGTGCATTCCTCCCTGCAAATCGAGACCCAGATTTATTTTCTTATGAGGCCATATGCCAGGGTTTACAGAAGGAAGAATGTAAATTGTGGCGGAAATTATGACCGCAACAGACAAAATCAGTTTCC
Source organism: uncultured Desulfonema sp. (assembly GCA_964402865.1). Lineage (GTDB taxonomy): Bacteria > Desulfobacterota > Desulfobacteria > Desulfobacterales > RPRI01 > RPRI01. The sequence continues at coordinate 6,546 of CAYODW010000018.1, forward strand.
ATGAAAAAAGCTTCAATGATCTGTTCCTTTCATTTAAGACTTAAGACAGCCTGTTTATGACTTGTTATATTATGAAATTATCAGCCTGTCTTGTCTTTTTCAGCGTCCTTGCCTTTTGAAGGCGGCACCGGCGCAGACGACTGAGCAAGGGCGGCTACGTTTCCCCGATTTATCTTAACTCTTACTTTTTCGGCTATTTCCACAGTTAGTGTGTTATCATCAGCGCCTGTTATTGTCCCGTATAAACCGCCGCTTGTCAGTATCCTGTCACCCTTTTTGAGGTTGCTTATCATTTCACGGTGTTCTTTGGCCTTTTTCTGCTGAGGGCGTATGAGCAGAAAATAGAATATTACAAACATGAGTATAAGCGGAATAAATGCTGTTAAACCGCCTGAACCCTGTCCGGCTGCTCCTCCCTGTCCCATTGCATATGCGATACTTGTCAAAATAAAACCTCCTTATATGAATATAATAAATAAATTAATTCCTGCTGCTGAAAACTCGTTCAAAAATGGCGCTGATATACTTTAAATGATATGTTACGTCAAATATTTCTTCAATTTTTTCCTTTCCGAGCAGAGTGCATATCTTTTGATCTTCTATAATAAGGGTTTTAAAATCCTTTTTCTCATCCCATACTTTCATAGCGTGCGTCTGTACCATCTGATAAGCATCTTCACGGGTTGCTCCCGATTCGGCAAGAGCAAGAAGAATCTGCTGCGAAAAGATAAGCCCTTTAAGCTTGTTGAGATTTTCAGCCATTCTTTCAGGATATACGATAAGATTTCTGATTATGCCGGAAAACCTGTTGAGCATATAATCCATAAGTATGGTGCTGTCGGGCGCTATGATTCTTTCAACAGACGAGTGGCTTATATCCCTCTCATGCCACAAGGGTATGTTTTCAAGAGCTGCCATTGCATTTGACCGTATTACTCTTGCCAGGCCGCACATGTTTTCCGAGCCCACCGGGTTTCTCTTATGGGGCATCGACGAGGAGCCTTTCTGTCCTTTTGAAAAATATTCCTCGGCTTCAAGGACTTCCGTTCTTTGAAGATGCCTGATTTCAAGAGCCATTTTTTCAATGGAAGATGCCATTATGGCAAGGCTCGTAAAATATTCCCCATACCTGTCTCTCTGGATAATCTGTGTCGAGGCCGGAGCCGGTTTTAAACCAAGCCCCCTGCATACATATTCCTCTACTTTTGGAGATATGTTCGCAAAGGTGCCGACAGCGCCCGATATTTTTCCATAACTTACAGTTTCGACAGCACTTTCAAACCGTTTTTTATTTCGTCTCATTTCATCATACCATACGGATAATTTGAGTCCGAAAGTGATGGGCTCGGCATGAATCCCATGCGAACGCCCTATCATCAAAGTGTCTTTGTATTTAAATGCCTTTTCCCTGATGGCGTCCATGAGATTATCGCAGCCGGAAAGAATTATTCCGCCTGCTTCTTTTAGAAGGCATGCCATGCTCGTGTCGAGAATATCTGATGAGGTGAGTCCCAAATGCATGTATCTTGAGTCAGGACCGACATATTCCGCAACATTCGTAAGAAAGGCTATGATATCGTGTCTTGTAATCTCCTCTATCTCGTTAATTCTGTCGGCGTTGAAGTCCGCCTTTTTTTTAATCGTGTCAACAGCGGCTTTCGGAATCCTTCCATCTTCGGCCATGGCTTCGCATGCGAGTATTTCAACTTTCAGCCAGGTTTTATACCTGTTTTCATCGGTCCAGATGTCGCCCATGACTTTTCTTGTGTATCTTTTTATCATACTCTGCCCGTAATTATTGGTTATATGAGAAAGGGTTCAAGGATTCCAGGGTTCAGGTGTTTGTATTCTGAAGTTTCAACAAGTTTTCCGTTTCCCTTGACCCCTTGAATCCTCGAACCCTTGTATTTTTATTTTGTGCCTTTGATACAGGAATCAAAAGATGGTGTCAACATCACGTCTTTTCACTGATGATTTCAAAATCGCCTGGCAACATGGTATTGCTTCCCTCGATACGTATGTTTAAATTGCGTCTTGTCTCAAGATCAAGTATTTCTTTGCGCTTTTTATTTAACAGATAATCTGCGACATTAGACGGAATGGTTCCTTTTACGCCGGCTATTTCATCCTTTAATATTTCAAGGTTAAGTTTGCGCAAAAAGCTGAGCCCCTGTGTTTCAGGAGATGGTGTAACCCCTTTCCCACGGCAATGTTTGCACGGTTCAAAGCTTCCGAATTCGATCGACGGTCTTATCCTTTGTCTGGACATCTCCATTATTCCGAATCTTGAAATCTTGCCGAACTTGATTCTTGCCTTGTCGTCTTTAACAAAAGTTTTCAGATTTTTTTCGACCTCAAGATTGTGTTTTGAATCTCTCATATCTATAAAGTCAATTACTATCAGGCCGCCCAAGTCTCTCAAACGGAGCTGGCGCGCTATCTCTTCAGCAGCTTCAAGATTTGAAACAAGTGCCGTCTGTTCGATCGATTTTGCCTGGGTTGCCTTACCTGAATTGACATCTATGGCAACAAGGGCTTCTGTCTGCTCGATAACTATGGAGCCTCCCGATTTGAGTTTGACCCTGCTCTCAAAAATGGAATCAATCTGGCTTTCGAGCTGAAATTTTGTGAATATCGGTTTATCTTCTTTATATAACTTAACAATCATTGAATGTTTCGGTGATATTATTTTTATAAAATCTTTGGCTTCGCGGTGAACTGACTGGTCATCTATTAGGATTTCATTCACATCCGGAGTAAAATAATCCCGGATCGATCTGACCACGAGATTCCTTTCCTTATATAAAAGGGCAGGAGATTTGACTTTCATCACATTGCCCTTAATATTTTTCCAGAGCCTTAAAAGATAGGCAAGATCTCCGGCTATCTGCGCTTTTGTGCAACCTATGCCTGCTGTCCTGACAATTATACCGAATCCCTCGGGGATTTTTATTGTGCTTATTATTTCTTTCAGCCTTTTACGTTCCTCTTCATCTTCTATTTTACGAGATACTCCAAGCCCTTCGCTTCCCGGCATAAGAACTATGAATCTTCCCGGCAGGGAAATGTATGTTGTGAGCATGGCCCCTTTTTTCATAAAAGGGTCCTTTGTTATCTGCACCAGAAGCTCCTGCCCCTGTTTGACTATGCCGGTAATCGAACGGTTCCCCGAATCGCTGTCCTGAAAATAATCGCTGTGTATTTCATGTTTTTGTAAAAAACCGTGCCGTTCGACTCCGTAATCGACAAAAACAGCCTGCAGGCTCGGTTCTATGCGGACAATAATTCCCTTGTAAATGTTGCTGTGCGTGATCTCTCTTGCCGCGCTTTCAATATGAAATTCTTCGAGTTTGCTGTCTTTAACTTTTGCTATTCTGCATTCTGCGGGGTCAACCGCATTAATCAATATTTTGCTGCCCATGGATGATTTCCTTAATAATATTCTTGCTGTAACTGGTAAATTTCAATCATTATTTTGTGTTAAATTATAACCGGCTGATTTTTTTGCTTGAATATGTAATTGCCTGATGTAAGTCAAATAAATTATTTGGCTTACATCCGGAAATGTAATCCGTAAAAAATTTCCACCAGCCTTGCTATTTATATTATATTATGGCATTAGAAGGCACTGTTTTGACGGTCATGTCTATTAATACATTATTTGAAAATATAAAGCCATCTTAATTTGGCGGAGTTATAAAGAGGTCTGAATAAACAATGGAAGAAAAGTACGATCCAAAAGCTGTAGAAGCAAAGTGGCAATCCTGCTGGGATAAATCGGGACTGTTTAAGGTCTCTGAGGAAACTGATAAAAAAAAGTATTATCTTCTCGAGATGTTCCCTTATCCCTCAGGGAAAATTCACATGGGGCATGTTAGAAATTATACAATAGGTGATGTTGTTGCAAGATATAAGAGAATGCAGGGATTCAATGTGCTCCATCCGATGGGATGGGATGCTTTCGGAATGCCTGCTGAAAATGCTGCGATATCAAACAAAACGCATCCTGCAATCTGGACATATCAGAATATCGATTACATGCGCATGCAATTGAAAAGAATGGGTTTTTCCTATGACTGGGATAGAGAGATCGCAACATGCAGACCGGAATATTACCGCTGGGAACAGTGGCTTTTTTTAAAGATGCTTGAAAGAGGTAATGCATACAGAAAGGAGTCTTTTGTCAACTGGTGCGATTCCTGTCAAACGGTTCTTGCCAATGAGCAGGTTGAAGCCGGCATGTGCTGGAGATGCGGGAAGCCGGTCCGGCAGAAAAAACTCTGGCAATGGTTTTTTAAAATAACGGATTATGCCCAGGATCTTCTTGCTCACTGTGATATGCTTCCGGGATGGCCGGAAAAAGTCACAACGATGCAGAAAAACTGGATAGGAAAAAGCATAGGGGCTCAAATCAGCTTTCCTGTTGAAAACATGGATGAGAATATCCCTGTTTTTACAACAAGGCAGGACACTCTTTTCGGGGCAACTTTCATGTGTCTTGCTCCGGAGCATCCCCTTGTAATCAGGCTCTCAAAGGGAACCGGCGAGGAGAAGAATGTCCTGGAATTTGTTGAAAGAATATCTCTGCAGGATAGGTCGAACAGGGCGATTGAAAATTATGAAAAGGAAGGTGTCTTTACAGGGGCCTGGTGCATTAATCCAGTGAATGGCAGGCGCATGCCGATATATACCGCCAACTTTGCCCTCATGGAATATGGCACCGGCGCTGTCATGTCTGTGCCAGCACACGACCAGCGGGATTTCGATTTTGCTAAAAAATATGACATGGAGATTGTGGTTGTTGTCAAACCTGATGACAGAGATCTCGATCCGGCCACCATGACCGAAGCATATACCGGTGATGGAATCATGACTAATTCGGGTCAGTTTAATGGTATAGACAACAGAAGAGCCCTTGACGATATTGCGGCTTTTCTTGAAGAAAAGGGTATTGGGAAAAAGACCGTGAGTTTCAGGTTAAGAGATTGGGGCATATCAAGGCAGCGCTACTGGGGAGCGCCGATTCCCGTGGTTCATTGCGAAAGCTGCGGAATTGTTCCGGTTAATGAAAAGGATCTTCCGATACTGCTTCCCGAAGATGCGGCTCTGCTTGAAGGGGGACAATCGCCTCTACCGTTGCTTGACTACTTCACAAAAACAAAATGCCCCGGATGCGGGAGAGAAGATGCAAGAAGGGAAACCGATACCATGGACACCTTTGTTGAATCTTCATGGTATTTTGAACGTTACTGCAGTCCAAAATTTGAATACGGGCTTTTTGACAGAAAAGCAGTAAATTACTGGATGCCTGTTGACCAGTATATCGGCGGAGTTGAACATGCCATTTTGCATCTTCTCTACTCAAGATATTTCACCCGTGTTTTAAATGATCTCGGTCTTGTTGAATACAAAGAACCTTTCACAAGGCTGTTAACCCAGGGCATGGTGTGCAAGGAGACCGTCTCCTGTCCGGAGCATGGATATTTATTTCCCGAGGAAGCTGAAGGAGAATCCGAGGATCGTAAATGCAAAAAATGCGGCAAAAAAGTTTCAATCGGGCGGGTTGAAAAAATGTCCAAGTCAAAAAAAAATGTCATCGATCCCAATTACCTGCTCGATAAATATGGGGCTGATACGACAAGGCTGTTTTGCCTTTTTGCAGCGCCTCCCGAAAGAGATCTCGAATGGAATGAGCAGGGTGTTGAAGGAGGATACCGTTTTCTTACACGTGTATGGAGGCTTGTAAGAGCGCACATGGATGTAATAAGAGATGCAGGATCATTTTGCGGTGAATTGGGACAGCTTAAGGGTGATTTGAGGGAATTATACAAGAAGACGCACCACACTATCTACAGAGTTACAAACGACATAGAAGAGAGGTTCCATTTCAATACGGCCATAAGCGCAGTAATGGAACTTGTAAATATGATGTACGGGATTGAGTTGAAAAAAGATGATAAGGGGGGGGCAGATGTTATCCGGTTCGCAATAGAGTCAGTAGCACTTCTATTGTCACCGATTGTTCCTCATTTCAGCGAGGAGATATGGGAATCTCTTGGATATGAATCAAGTATTCTTCTTGCCCCATGGCCTGTTTACAGAAAGGATGCCCTTGTTAAAGATGATATTCTGATAGTGGTTCAGGTTAACGGAAAACTGAGGAGTAAATTCAGCGTGAGTCCCGATTCCGGAGATGATATAATAAAAGAAAGAGCTTTGTCGGATGATAATGTGAAGAAATTCCTAAATGACAAGCAAGTAAAGAAAGTTATCGTTGTAAAGAGAAAGCTGGTAAACATCGTAACATGAAAACGGAGGAGCAGTTTTGATAAATATAAGAGTTGCAGTACATTTAACGATTATTGCCGTATTTTTTTTCTTTTCCGGATGCGGTTACAGGTTCGCAGGCGGCGGCGATCTGCCTTCGTCGGTAAAAAAAGTAAGCATATCCGTTCTTGAAAACAAGACTGCTGAAAGCGGAATTGAAAACATTATTACAAATGATCTTATTTATGAGTTTACAAGAAACGGGAAGGCGGTTGAAAAAAAAGATGACGCCGACGCTCATATAACAGGAACAATCGAATCGGTAAGTGATGATGCAATTTCGCACCGTGGCGATCAATTTTCTACTGAAAGACGGGTGAATGTTGTTCTCAATTTGAAATTGACAGATAAGGACGGGAAAATAATTTGGACTGCGAAAGGAATTGCTTCAGATGAGGCTTTCAGTGTGTCGTCCGATAAGATGGCAACTGAAGATAAGAAGCGGAACGCAATCATGGTTCTTTCAAAAAGGCTTGCTGAAAAAGTATATAACAGGCTTACGGATAATTTTTAGCTCATTTTGAACGGAGTGCCAACGGCCGGCCCGGCCTTTTGAAGCGGGTGTGGGGTGGTTCACTTTGAGACAAAGAACATAAAAGCTTTGCCGGAAAAGGAAAGGCTCCGGCAAAGCATAATAATTAATTGGCAGAATTTACAAGTTTAGTAAGTCGGGATATTTTCCGTGCAGCAGTTCTTTTGTGAATAATGCCTTTTTTTGCCGCTTTGTCTATTACAGACTTTGCGGCATCAAGTTTTTTAACTGCAGATTCCTTATCCTCTTTGTTATTTGCCGCAGTTCTCAAATCCTTAACAGTGTTTTTTACTGTTGATCTGGAAGACTTGTTGCGCAAGCGCCTGTTTTCATTTTGCCGTGCACGTTTTAAAGCAGATTTATGATTTGCCAAATTTTGTACTCCTTTTGTTAATTTTTTAAGAGCGCTTTAATACAAAATAGTATACAGCCTGTCAAGGGATATTATAGCGATTGTCAGAATAATGTTCCGATTGAAGCGATTTATCAGAATATCGAATATCGTACATCGAATTTCGAATTACGATGTACAAATGGCGATATTTGTGCTGCACGGATTTTATGGATGCGGATATGCCGCCGTTGACGAAAGGCAGGCATTATTTCTGCGGTTCTCATACGCACCCATACTCAAACGGAATACATTTATGCCAATTACTATAGATTATACCTGAATGAATTTGCAACCTGTTTTATTTTGAGCGGAAAATATTTATGCCTGAGTCGGAAAAAATCCTTTTGACAAAAGCAGCCGGTGTGGTGAGCGTTGCGACGCTGCTGAGCCGCATATTGGGATTTGTGCGAGATATTGTAATAGCAAGGTATTTTGGCGCAGGTCTTTATTCTGACGCTTTTTTTGTCGCATTCAGGATACCCAATATTTTTCGCAGACTGTTTGCAGAAGGTTCATTGAGTATATCTTTCATACCTGTATTTTCGGAATACCTTGTAAAGAAAGGAAAAGATGAAGCCTTCAGCCTTGCAGGATCTGCGGTGCGCCTCTTATCAGTCATTCTTGTTGCTGTCACAATTACAGGAATAATTATTTCTCCTTTTATGGTGGGTTTGATAGCGCCTGGTTTTATAGATGATCCGGACAAATACTCACTCACAGTTTCCCTCACCCGCATAATGTTTCCTTATATTTTTTTTATATCTCTTACGGCTTTGTTTATGGGAATACTTAACGTGCTTGGTAACTTTGCAGCGCCGGCTTTTGCGCCGGTGCTGTTGAATGTTTCAATGATAGCAGCGCTTTCATTTGTTTCTCCCCGCACAGGAGAGTCTGCCAGAATACTTGCTTTTGGTGTGCTTGCCGGGGGTTTTCTCCAGCTGATGCTCCAAGTCCCGTTTATTATAAAAAAAGGGGTATATTTTTGGAATAAAACCGAAATATACCATCCGGGCCTTAAAAAGATGGGTGTGCTGATGTTCCCGGCGATATTTGGTGCTGCGGTGTACCAGATAAACTTATTTATCGGAACAATTCTGGCATCTGTTCTTCCTGAAGGGAGTGTTTCTTATCTCTATTATGCCGACAGGCTTGTTCAGTTTCCATTAGGGATTTTTGCAATTGCTGCTGCTACGGCAATATTTCCTTCCCTTTCTAGACATGCATCTGAAAATAATATGACGGCCGTCAGGGATACTTTTTCCTATTCAATGAAAATGGTATTTTTTATTACGTTACCTTGTATGGCTGGGCTTATCGTCTTGAGAGAGCCAATTATTATACTCCTTTTTAAAAGAGGCGAGTTTAATATCCAAACCGTAAGATTGACTGCCCAGGCTCTTTTATATTATAGTACGGGATTATGGGCGTTTTCATCTGTTAGAATAATTATTTCGGTATTTTATGCTTTAAATGACACAAAGACACCTGTCCGGATTGCGGTTATATCTTTGTTGACAAATATCGTTTTAAGTCTTTTTCTGATGATCCCCCTTAAACACGGAGGGCTTGCTTTGGCGAATTCTTTATCTTCAATGCTGAACGTAATACTTCTGTTACGAGCCCTTGGAATAAAATTAGGACCTTTGGATGATAATAAGCTGAAAAAATCGGTTATAAAAATTGCCGCATGCTCGGTGATTATGGGTGGAATTGTATGGATGGTTGCATCGGCTATTATACCTGCGGGAAATATCTCTTTCAACAGGCTCTTTCTAAGTGTAAGCTGTTGCATATTAACTGGAATAATATCTTATGGTTTTTTTTCATTTCTGTTTAATAGGAATGAGATTAGAAATTTATATGTGAAAGCCGGAAGGGATGTAATAAAAGGTGACTAAAAAGCATAAAATACTTATTGGTATAGGACTTGTTGTAGTATTTTCATTTCTTTTGTTGATATTTTTCGGGGACAATACCCTGCTTGAGTTGAACCGGCTAAAAAAGGACAGAAACCATCTTATAAAGATTAATGAAGATCTTGTCCGTCAGAATGATTTAATGTATAATGAGATAGAAAGGTTAAAGCACGATCCTAAATATATTGAAAGTGTTGCAAGACAGGAATTGGGAATGATCGGTAACAACGAGATTATATTCAAAATTGATAATACTAAAGATGTTGGCACACCAGAAAAAATTAAATAGCTTCGATCCGGAAACTAAATGGCAATTTGGGGGAAGGCAGGAATGGTTGAGGCAAGTGATTTAAATACAGTGACTATGGCGAAAATATATGCCGGGCAGGGATTGTATGAGAATGCAGCCGAGATATATAATAATCTGTTGAAGCAGGATCCGGACAGGCAAGATATTTCGGATGCCCTTTTAGAACTTGAGAAAATGAAGTCTGCCAGTGAGAATGAACTTAAAAAAAGCCTTGTTCCTTTATTCAGCAAGTGGTTTGACCTTGCCTTGTGTAATAACAGGATAGAACTGCTGAAAAAACTTAAAAGATGAGTAATTCTAGACTCCAGTTTTCACAGAAGTTTCGATTTTGAGACTTTTAATGAAGCCGTCAAGATTTGCAACAAAACATTACCGGAGCAAATATGGAAGATAACTTGCAGATCACACTTAAAGGAAATTTTCTTTTAGCCATGCCGGCACTTACAGACCCCCATTTTTACCGAACGGTGACTTGTATTTCCGAACACAATTCAGAAGGCGCACTTGGAATAGTCATAAACAGGATGACCTCTTCTCTTACCGGGAAGGATATTTTTGATGAACTTAATATCGAGCATATTCCGGGGGCTGAATTAATACCCGTATATATAGGTGGGCCGGTTCATACAGGTGAAATATTCATACTACATTCGGCGCCGTTTACTTGGAGAGGATGCTTCATGATTACAGAGCATCTTGCCATGAGCAACACGATGGACATACTTCAGGCTATTGCGGTAGGAAGCGGACCGATATCTTATATTATTGCTCTTGGATGTGCCGGATGGGGGCCGGGGCAGCTTGAATCAGAGATAAAGGAAAATTCATGGCTTACCTGTTCAGTATCGGAGGATATTATTTTTAAATTACCTTCTGAAATCCGGTGGGAAGAGACTGTGAAAAAAATGGGAATAGATCCTGCACTTCTTTCTGCAACAGCAGGACACGCGTGACTTTTTCTGTTGATGTCAATATTAATTGATAATTGATATACTCCCCTTTGTCGGCATCCTTTTAAATTTATAATTCCTCTTCTTTTGCTTTTGTTTTCGGCTTCTTCTTTTTAAGACATATCTTGTCTTTTCTTACAAAAGCGCAAAGTTTCGGATTGTAATATTCCTTGCAATTTAATGGGTTATATAACGGACATTCAGGATGTTTTTTTGACATAACCTGTTTTCCTTCTAAAAATATGAATTTCAATAAATGAAACAAAAACAGCCGATTTTATCTTAACGAGATAATTACTGATGCCATGCTTTCCAGTTCATGTTCTATTTTTTATTCAGTATCATAAAATCTTATAATTTACAAGATATTGCCATATTTTTAATATTTGATTCCGAAGATCCTGTTTATGCGCTTTAATTATAAGGATCATCTCCAAAAGAGTTTTGTGATCCTATAGTAAGACAAATTGGAAAAGAATAGAATTCAAGGCTGCAATCCGACTGAAGAGAGACGGAAAGAATTTCAGGCCTGAAGCAGCCTGGCAAGAGAGACTCTAGCGAACTCAATTGAATGGTCAAGCTCAAGCGCTACTTTGTAATAATGAATAGCTTTTTCGTTTTCTCCCATATCCCGGTAGTTCGATCCAATATTCGCATAGTCAATTGCCGAACCAGGGTCGATTTTGATAACCTTCTTGAAATTCTCTATCGCCATTTCATGCTCTTTGAGCATAAAATAGCAAAAACCCATGAGGTTATATATATCCGTTCGTTCATTATCGTAATACTCACCTTTTTTCAGAACATCGAGAGCTTCTTTATAATTCCCCATATTTTTCAAACATATGCCCATATATGAATATATACTTGGAATATCCTGTAAGGGAGGATTCAGTTCGATCGCCTTTCTGAAGCTGGCAAGCGCAGACTCCGGATCATTTAACGAAAGATGAGTCTGGCCGATATAAAAATGTATATAATATTTTCCGGAAAGCGCTTCTTTGATCTTTATTAATTCATGAATTGCATCTTCAGGTTTAAAGTTTTCAACGGTTATCTTGGCACAGAACATGCCAACACTTGTTCCGATTGCTCTTTCCCTGAAATGAGCCCCTGGCACAATAGTATAAAATGCCGGTATCTGAAGCTTGGGGTGTGTTGTGTTTACAACTATTATTTCCATACCGTTCTTTGCAAGAACGGATATGAGATTTTCGACCTCCACTTTTATATTGCTGTCGGATAGATCAGGCAGGCTCTGAATACTTTTAGTTGTCTTTGGATTTATTATATATGAAGCATCTTCGATTCTTTTATACTTCGGAAGGCCGCTTGCGACATAATTTGAATATGAATTGAAGTCGCCGGCAAGTTGGGCCGTTTCGGTAAGTGCACGGCTGAGTGCCTTTTGCGGGTCCGGTGTTGTTCCTGCCGTCCATACGATTTCACTCTTTTCAGGAAAAGTTGATGGATCATAAGCGAGTACACCGACTGTAGGCAGGCCTGTTTCAAGGGAGAAGTCCGAGATATGTAAACTTATCCCGGCAGCTCTGTATTTATTTATCATTTCGACGACCATTGGGTCGGTAGCCGAATCAGGGTCAATTCCCGGAACATCCATGTTGTTTCTGCTTATCAATGATGAGACGTGTCTTTCAATAATTTCACATATTCCCTGACTTAATGCTTCTTCGACACAGTTTCCAGCTGACGGGCCATTGAATTCGTTAATCATATAAAACCAGTTGAAAGGTATAAGGACTTCCTGGTTTCTTGTAAGGTTGTAAGCCCATGTCCATTTTAATGTCATGTTCTCGAATATCTTTCGTGCGTTTTCGAGATCCTCGGAAGAGTCATGAACCGAACTTGAAATCATTTCAAAGGGTATCGCATTTTCCTTTAAATTTACATATTTTTCGTCGAAAAAGTTACCTGAATTCCTGCAAAAAGAGAAAAAACTGAATCTCTCCGCAAGCTCCATAACGGCGCTTGCTTCTGCCTGAGATGGTGTGGCTCCTTTCCCCATCTGTTTTTTCGTTCCTGTTATCGCAGATGCGTCTTTCCCGCATCTGCTGAAATATACCGGTATGCCGAGCCTGCCATTATCTATTCGTACAGTGCTTTCAAGAATATCAAGATCAAGTGTTTTCAATTTATTTTTAAAATATTCAATAGTTTCACCGGGTGTTTTTATCTTGTCCTGATCGAGTGTAAAACGTTTGAAAGCATCGGTAAGAATAACCTTGTAATCCATTTATTGGTTCTCCTGTGGTTTTTAATTTAACGTCTTTTTAAAACTTCTGATCACTTTATCATCTTTTGCCTTAAAAATAAATTTTTTTAAATTGACCGTTTCGTTCCGATTTGGTAATAAATGCATAAAATATGTGGGGATGTAGCTCAGTTGGGAGAGCGCGGCGTTCGCAACGCCGAGGCCAGGGGTTCGAACCCCCTCATCTCCACCAGACCTCCATAATAAAAATACAGGTTGCTTATGAACCGCACAGCCGATGTTGACCGCAAGACAAAAGAAACAGCTATAACGATGAAATTTTGTCTCGACGGAAAAGGCAAACATGAAATTGATACAGGAGTCCCTTTTTTTGATCACATGCTTTCTCTCTTTTCAGCGCATGGTTTTTTTGATCTTTTTATTACAGCAAGGGGGGATCTTGAGGTCGATCTGCATCATACTATTGAAGATGTTGGCCTTGTTCTGGGTGATGCATTTAAAAAAGCTCTTGGCGACAGAAAAGGCATCAGGCGTTACGGGCATGTTGTTCTTCCGATGGACGATGCCCTGGCTTCTGTAACGGTTGATCTTTCCAATCGCCCTTATCTGGTTTACAATGTGACTCCCACGCTGTTTACGGGAGGGAATTTTGATATTGGCCTTGGAAGGGAATTTTTCAGGGCTTTTTCAAATCAGGGAGGCATGAATCTTCACATTAATGTTTTTTATGGCCAGAATGAACACCACATAATCGAATCTGTTTTCAAAGCTGCGGGAAGGGCTCTTGATCAGGCAACTTCTATTGATGAGCGTATAAAAGGAGTCCGGTCAACAAAAGGGGTTTTATAACAGAAAAAAATCCCTATATCTTTCATTTCTCTGCCGGAGTCATATTATGCAAAGCAGACAATCTTTTTCTTTTAAAATGCTGTGCTTTTTTCTTTTTACGTCGTTATTGCTTGCAGCCTGGAAGGCCGGAGTGGTTGTGGCTGAACCGTTGTCTACCCTTGATGGCATTGAAAAAGTTCTTATTGTGCCTTTCAAAGACATATCGGCGGTTTACGGAAAGGAAAATAATGCGAGATGCCCTGTATGCGGAAAAGTATTTCTTACCGGAACCATACAGGAGGGCTCTGATGTTATGCTTACCAGACACCTTGTTTTATTTATTAAAAGCAACACGGATATTAATATTATTTATCCGGATCAGGCCCAAATGCAACCAGATGATTTTAAAAGCGGAAACGAATCGGTTAATAAGCTTATAGAAAACGGACGGTTACTTGGAGCTGATGCTGTCATGATCGGCCATTTATACCGTTTCAGGGAACGGATTGGAACAACTTATTCGGTTGTTTCACCGGCTTCGGTTGCCTTTGATCTGCATCTTATAGGTGTTTCAAGCGGCCGTGTTCTGTGGTCAGGGCATGTAGATGAGACCCAGCGCTCGTTAAGCGAAAATCTTTTTGAAATAGGTACTTTTATAAAAAGGAAAGGGGAGTGGGTTGCTGCCGATGCCCTGGCAACATCAGGTCTCGATGACTTGCTTATAAAATTATTCAGGAAATGATTATAATACCCGCTGTAGATATTAAAAATGGAAAATGTGTCAGGCTCCAGCAGGGAGAAAAGGATTTAGAAACTGTTTTTTCAGACAATCCTTCAGCGATGGCCTGCAGATGGGAGAATGAGGGGGCTGAATTAATTCATGTCGTTGATCTTGACGGTGCTTTTGAAAAGTCTCCCAGGAATATGGAGGCCATAAAAGAGATACTTGCAAAAGTTAAAGTTGATATACAGGTCGGTGGCGGAATAAGAAATGAAGAGACCATCGGCATGTTTGTCGATATTGGTGTAAAAAGGGTTGTAATCGGGACGGAGGCGCATAGGAATCCCGGGCTGGTAAAAGATGCTTGCAGACACTATCCAGGAATGATAGTTATCGGAATTGATGCAAGAAACGGTCTTGTTGCAATAGAAGGATGGACTAAAACAACGACGATGAAGGCCATTGATCTTGCGAAAAAATTTGAAGATTGCGGTGTGGCTGCTATAAATTTTACCGATATATACAGAGATGGAATGCAGACGGGACCCAATATAGAGGAAACGCGTTGCCTTGCGGAATCTGTGTCGGTACCGGTTGTTGCTTCCGGCGGTGTTTCAACAAAAAAAGATATTTATAACCTGCTTAAAATTGAGAAATATGGTGTTGTTGGTGTTATTACTGGCAAGGCTATTTATAGTGGAACACTTGATTTTAAAGAGGCCGTACGTATTTCAAAGCAAAAAAATGCAAGTCATTGATCCTTTCTTTCGGGGCATATTTCTGACACATTGATAAATATTTTTTCTGATAATAATATTCAAAATATCTTGACACATATAACTGCGGTGATTAATTTCACACTTTAATTATAAGTAAGAGTTGTAGGTTTACCCCGGGTCTTTTGATAATAGTTTGCTGTTTAATATGTGAATTATTTTTCTGGATATTGGAAATTGTTGAAAACCAGCCCTATTTTTTTAATGACCTTCCGTTGTTGTACTTCATATCAGTTCAATAAGTTGGAGGTTACTCCTCTTGGTGTTTTTTATTCCCGAAGAAAAAATAAATGAAATAAAAAATGCTGCAGATATTGTTGATCTCATTTCAGAATCTGTGGTGTTGAAAAAAGCGGGAAGGAACCATATTGGTCTTTGTCCGTTTCATTCGGAAAAAACGCCTTCCTTTACTGTAAGTTATGAGAAACAGATATTTTATTGCTTTGGATGCGGTACCGGTGGAAATATATTCGCCTTTTTGATGAAAAAAGAAGGGCATTCTTTCCCTGAAGCAGTCAAGTATTTAGCTGGAAAATACGGGGTGCATATTCCGGATGATGCAATTACATCGGAACAGAAACAAAAAATAAGTGAAAAGGAAAATCTTTTATCTCTTAATAAGCAGGCAATGATATTTTTTTCAAAATGCCTGACTGAAAGCAACACCGGGAAAAAAGCGCGCGATTATATTCGCAATAGAGAGATTTCTCAAGAGACTGTGCGCGATTTTTGTCTCGGATATGCTCCGGAAGGGTGGAATACTCTTTTAAATTACATGATAAAAAAAGATAAGCATTCCCTTCTTTTGCTTGAGAAAGCAGGGTTAATAATAAGAAAAAAGGATTCACCCGGATTTTATGATCGTTTCAGGGACAGGATTATTTTCCCTATTTTTGATGCCGGATCTCAGGTTATCGGCTTTGGGGGGCGAGTCATGGATGATTCACTTCCGAAATATCTTAATTCCCCCGAGACTGTTGTTTTCAACAAGAGTCGTTCCCTGTATGGCCTTAATGCTGCGAAAAGCGAGTGCAGAACTACGGAAACGGTATATATTGTCGAAGGTTATTTCGATCTTCTTGCTCTCCATCAGCATGGAATAAAAAATAGTGTTGCTACACTTGGAACTGCCATCACACCTGAACATGTAAAGATGTTAAGGGGTATATTGGGAAAAGAGGGTAAGTTCATCCTTGTTTACGATTCGGATGCCGCAGGAATAAAGGCAGCTTACAGGAGTATCGAAATATTCGATAAAGGATACGCGGATGCAAGGATTCTTGTGCTTCCTTCAGGATACGATCCTGATTCATATCTTGTTGAATTTGGCGCTGAATCTTTTAAAAATGCTGTTTCAGGAGCTCTTGGGGCGGTTTCTTTCCTGATAAACCGCGCAATCAAAAAACATGGTATGTCGATCGAAGGGAAAATTCGTATTATATCCGAATTAAAGAACGTTATCTCTTCAGTCGGAGATAATATTGAAAGATCTTTGTATATAAGGGAACTCGCAGAAAAAACGGATATTAATGAAGCCGCAATTCTTGAGAAGATCGGCTTGTCAACGACTATCTCCGGTTCAGATTCCATTCCTTTGACCGGAAATGAAAGAGGCAGCAGGCTTGAGAGACGGATTATTGCAATGATGCTCCAGTTTCCTGAAATAATTCCTGAAATAATTAAACGTAATGTATTGAAGAATTTTACTGATGATATATTAAAATCCGTCGGATATGATATTATCAGACAGCAAAATTTGGTCAGTCGTCACAACCATGACATGATTCCTGTTTTTGATGATGAAGAGAAAAACCGTATAGCAGCTTTTCTTGCTATCAGTGAAGATGCATGGGACCTTGATGGTTGTATGAAATTGGTGGCACAGTTTGAAGATTGCCGGGAACGGCAGAAAGATACGAGTATCAATAAAATAAAGGCTGCTGAAGAAATAAAGGATAATAAGTTGCTTTTGGAATTATTGAGAGAAAAGCAAATTCAGGCAAGAAAGAAGAGATCTAATAACCTGATCGCTTTGGGAGGCGAAACTCAATGAAAGATAAATCAGTTCAAAAAAAGGGAAAGAAGACAAAGAAGCAGACCCTGACAAAAGAGATCCGTAAAATTGGTAAAAGGGGCAGAAAAAAGGGATCGGTATCAAAAACCGAAAACGAAAAAAAGAGCAATAAAAATGGTTATGAAGATCTTGTATCAAAAGGGAAGAGTCAGGGTTTTATAACTTATGAAGAGCTCAACGAGGAATTATCTGAAAATATTATTTCCCTGGAACAGTTAGATGAGACACTGATGCTTTTTAGTGAACAGGACATAGAATTGGTTGATGACAGTAAAGATAAACTGCCTGAAAGCGAAAAAGAATTAAAAGAAAAAAAGACAAAACGGGGAGGCGACTCGGCTCTTGCAAATTTTGGAACTGTGACGGATCCGGTAAAAATGTACCTTCGTGAAATGGGGCTAGTTACTCTTTTGAGCAGGGAAGGGGAAGTTGATATCGCCAAAAAAATAGAAGATGGCGAGCAGGAGGTTTTAAGGGCGCTGATTAATACGGTGACATGTGTTGAACATATCATAGATCTCGGAGTGCAGATAGAAGGAGGATTACAACGACCTAAACATGTTCTTAAAGATTTTGATGAAGGAGATACTTACGTAGATGAAATGCTCCAGATTGAAAATTTTATCAGGGCGATTCATTCAATAAAAGAGATACACGAAGAGAACAAGTTGCTTCGTGATAGAATGTATTTACCCAAACTCGATAAGGACGAAGTTAGGCGAATAAAGAAGCTGATTTCAGTCAATAACAATAAAATATTTGATCTTCTCAAAGAATGGAGACTTGAAAGCAGTGTTCTGGACAAGCTTGAGGCGATCATGAAAGACCATATCTGCTGGTTCGAATCGATGGAAAAAACCATATCTTATTGTGCTGAAAAAGTAGAATCTTCCGTATCAGAGCTTCGCGCCAATCTTAAATCCAAGAGCAATTTCATAAAATGGTCCAGGTCACGCTGCAAGCTTGGTAGGGATGAGGCTTCATCGCTCTATGATGAACTCAAAAAAAATCAGGAGCGTGTGCATGAAAGAGAGCATGAAATAAAATCAAATTGCCGTACACTGAAAAAAATTATGTCTTCTGTTGCAGAAGGACGCCTTAATGCAAAAATAGCCAAGAGCGAATTGACGAGAGCCAACCTGCGCCTTGTCGTAAGCATAGCAAAGAAATATACAAACAGAGGTCTTCAGTTTCTGGATCTTATTCAGGAAGGAAACGTAGGCCTAATGAAAGCCGTTGATAAATTTGAATACCGCCGGGGCTATAAATTCAGTACATATGCAACATGGTGGATAAGGCAGGCAATAACCAGGGCAATAGCGGATCAGGCGAGAACCATACGCATTCCGGTGCACATGATCGAAACGATAAATAAACTTATCCGGACATCAAGGTATCTTGTCCAGGAGCAGGGACGTGAACCGACACCCGAGGAGATTGCTGAAAAGATGGAAATTCCCCTGGAGAAAGTACGCAAGGTATTAAAAATAGCCAGGGAACCGATATCTCTGGAAACTCCGATAGGTGAAGAAGAAGACAGCCATCTTGGCGATTTTATAGAAGATAAAAAATTCATACTTCCTTCAGAAGCGGCGATAAACCAGAACCTTGCAGAGCAGACGAGAAAGGTGCTTGCAACATTGACTCCGCGAGAAGAGAAGGTCCTCAGAATGAGGTTCGGAATCGGAGAAAAGGCTGACCATACTCTGGAAGAGGTTGGCCAGGATTTTCAGGTGACACGCGAGCGCATAAGGCAGATAGAGGCCAAGGCGTTAAGAAAACTGAGACATCCAACGAGAAGCAGGAAGCTGAAAAACTTTATTGAAATGTAACAGGCGGACTTTTTACGAAGCCGTCGAATGTAGAGCTTGACAAAGTATCAATACAAATATAAAAAGTCAGGCGTCAAGGAGATTTGAGGGCCCATAGCTCAGCTGGTAGAGCCACCGGCTCATAACCGGTCGGTCCCTGGTTCGATCCCAGGTGGGCCCATACCTTGGACCTTTTCAGATTTAAAGAGGTCATCGCAATGCGGGAAATTAATTATTACCCTAAAAAAACCGGTTTTTCTTTAAAGGCGTGGTTGCATGAAACCACGCCTTTTTTATGATTCCGGAGAATTTACAGCATTCCTGCAAATTGTTAAAGGATCATCAAAATGATGAAATTATCCCATGCAAGCTACAGTATCTGATGTTATAAAAATAATTGAAAAAATTGCACCATCCAGGCTTGCAGAAAAATGGGACAATTCGGGACTTCAGGTTGGAAAAAAGGATTGGCCGGTCAAAACCGCATGGGTTTCCCTTGATCCTGCCCCGGATGTTATAGCTGCAGCATGCCGGAGCAAGGTTGATCTCCTGATTACTCACCATCCCCTGATCTTTAATCCTTTAAAATCTATCGATTTCGGATCTGTTGCCGGAAATCTTATTCAAATGGCGGCTGTAAACAGACTGTCTATTTTTTCAGCTCATACCAATCTCGACAGTGCAAAAGAGGGACTGAATGATCTTTTTGCATTACGCGTTGGTCTCAAAAACATCAGGGTGTTAAGCAGCGCCGACTCATCTGGCAAGTGCAAGCTCGTGGTCTATGTTCCCGTCAATTACGAAACAAAGATTCTTGAAGCACTGTTTGAAACAAATGCCGGAATAATAGGCTCCTATAACTGCTGCTCTTTCAGGAGCAATGGGAAGGGGACTTTCAGACCGGGATCTTCGGCAAAGCCTTTTACAGGAAAAAAAGGCAAAATATCCGATGTGGATGAGGTAAAAATTGAAGTAGTTGCAGTTAAGCAGGATATTCCGGCAATCATTGCACATATCAGAAAAAGTCATCCATATGAGACAATGGCTTACGATATTTATCCGCTTTATGAATATGATAATTCTGATGGTTTAGGGCGTGTGGGCGAGCTTGAGGAAAAGATGAATTTACTCTTTTTTGCCCGGCAAATAAAAGAAAGACTTGGTTTAAAGAATATGAAAATTGCGGGAAACCCGGAGCTTTTCATAACTCATGCTGCAGTTTGCACGGGAAGCGGATCATCCCTTATGAAGGATTTCATTAAATCAGAGGCACAGGTTTACATTACGGGAGATATGCGATATCATGATGCAAGAAATGCCGAAGCAGAGGGCCGTGGGCTCATCGATATAGGACATTTCGCATCGGAGCATATAGTTGTTGAGGCTCTGGCTAAAAGACTTAAAACTATGATACGTAAAGCCGGTTATGATGTGTTGGTTAAGGCATGCGGTATTGAACGCGACCCGTTTTACAACTTATAAAACAGGCGCATAACTTATTTTATGAAATAAGAAGATATGATTAACATGAGGGAACAAATAGGTATTGTGGTTCAGCTGCAGGAAATTGAAATTAAGATTAATAAGATAAAATCGGCCCTTGAGGTTATCCCGGAAAAGATAGCAGGCCTTGATAAAGAAATAATGGATGCCGAACAGGATATGGAAATGAAAAAGTCGCTTGTCGACGAATTAAGAAAAAAATATCGCTTAAATGAGTCGGATTACCAGGCCAACCTTTCAATGCTCAAAAAAAGCCAGGAGAAGCTGGCGGCAGTAAAGACAAATAAGGAATACCAGTCGATATTGAAGGAGATCGATGACATCAAGGCGAAAAATTCGCTGGTCGAAGATGAAATGTTAAAAAGCCTTGATGTTATTGATGCTACGGAGAAAGGGATGGTTTCCCTGAAAAAGGAATTTATTGAAACAAAAGAGAGAATTGACAGGGAGAAGGAGATAATAGTGGAAAAGATCGGTCAGAGCGAGATGGAGCTTGCCGATCTTGATGAAAAACGGGGCACTATTTCAAAGAATGTAGATAAAGAATTAATGTTAAAATTCAATATGGTCAAAGGGTTGACTAAGGGGACTGCAATTGCGCCGGCTTTAGATTCAATTTGTCTTGGATGCAACATGAATATTCCTCCCCAGATGTATAATGAGCTTCAGCGGTTTGACGGCATAAAATTCTGCCCCCATTGTCAGAGAATAATTTACTGGGGAAAGGCATGATGTTCGGCCGGAGCAATCCAAACGACCGCAGGGTCAGATCCTGACCCTGAGGAAAGTCCGAACACCGCAGGGCAGGGTGCTCCATAACGTGGAGTCGTGGCGACGCGAAGGAAAGTGCAACAGAAAATATACCGCCCTGCATTTATTGCAGGGTAAGGGTGAAATGGTGCGGTAAGAGCGCACCAGTTCTCCGGGTGACCGGGGAAGCTTTGCAAACCCCACCAGGTGCAAGACCAAATAGGGGAGTGTCTGAGGGCTGCCCGTCCGAGCTCCCGGGTAGGTCGCAAGAGATGCAGAGCAATCTGCATCCATAGATGAATGGTCGTTGTCCGTTTCGGGGCAACCCGGACCGGAAACAGAATTCGGCTTACGGGTTGCTCCGGCCGTATCTTAAAAATACAGAGATTTGAATTTTAAATGCTGATGAACGCAGATATTTAGACTGAAGACTGTTAGCTAACAGCCTACAGCCCAACAGTCTATCTGTTTCCGGCTATCGCTAACACCGCATCCTGATTAATTTATGAGGGATATTCTTGACAGATATGCAATTAAGGGAAAATACAGTAGAAGGCTCTTTTGCAGAAAAGGTCGGGATATTCTCTTACGATTATCTTAAATGCTGTTCCTCCCTTTTAAGTCTGGAAGATCCCAAACGACTCCTTGTTAAAAAGTTCTTTTCTGCTTTCATCTCTTCTTCACAGCTTCTTGAGGATTTTCTCGATTTACACGGTGCGAAAAACAGTAAAAACTGGTATTATTACAGGGAACTCTCTGCTGCAGCGAGGCACTTAAGCCTCGGTTGTTATTCGCAGACACATATTCTGAACCGACTTGATTACTATGATCTGCCTGTGCTCGGGAACTTCAGAGAGGAAGGGAAGGCCACTCTCGATTTCTTTACCGAAACCATTTTAAAGATGGCTCCTGAGATAATTAAAGAGGCCGCCCGCCTCGGCATTCCGATCCCAAAGAAAAAGTTCAGTGTTGCCGATTTCCCGAGCGTATCAACCGGTGAAAAACTGGAATATGATATTGACGATGAAAACAGAGACCAGCAGAAGGAGAATATAGTAAAAATTTCAAGTGAATTCCTTAATATCGCTGCAAGCTTTGACCATTACGGTTTTGAAGAACCGTATGATATTGATGAAATGCGGGCAATGGTCCCGGGCAGGATTAATGAGGTTGAAATAAGGCGTTTTGAAATGCTGGTTCACAATCTTCAATCATCATTTGATACATATGTGATACACGGCGGGTACCAGTATGGTAACAGGAAATTAAAGCAACTCCGCGGTTTTTTTTCAGTCGTCTTTCATCTTCTCCAGGTAATCGGCAGGTTTCTTCATTTTTACGAAAGACATCTCCACGATGCAGGTTACAAGAGCATTTATAAAATAACCCAGGAGAGACTTTCACTGATTGTTGATCCGGATATCCTTCTCGACCGCACAATCAATTACTGTCTCTATTATGTATGCCATTTTTTATCAAACGGGAAAGATCTTGCAAAAGAGATACTCAATGAGAATATTGAACGCTCGTCGGTCATGGTTGGAATACCCGTCTCTCTCGGTTTCCACAGCAGACCGAGTCTTCTTGTCGCCAAAATTGTCCAGCATTTCGGAGGCCAGGTTGAACTATGCGTAGGGTCGGACAGATTTGATGCAAGCAATGTGCTCGATATACAATGGGCCGGAGGGAAGATTCAGAAAGAGAAAATAGAGAAGGTTTCCTTTGAAGGTGATACGCGCGCCCTGAAAGACATAGAAATTCTCGCGGGCGTTAATTACGGTGAAGATACAATGGGAAAAGGAATTCCTCTTCCGAAGGAACTTAAATACCTGAGGTAGTTGAGATGGCCGATGCTGTCATAGTGGCTGCCGGAAAAGGCATAAGGATGAACTCTGCGACCCGCAAGCAGTACCTTGAGCTTGAGGGAACCCCTTTGCTTTCGATTACTCTAAGGGTATTTGACAAGTGCTCTTTAATCGATGAAATTATCCTTGTTGTTCCACCCTCCGACATCGGGTTCTGCCTTGAGAAAATAATCAGTCCATCCGGTATGCAAAAAAAAGTCATTCCTGTCGCGGGAGGTTTAAAACGGCAGGATTCGGTTTACAATGGTCTTCTCGCCGTTAAAGAAAAAAACAGCACGGTTGTAATACACGACGGAGTCCGCCCGTTTGTCAGCCCGGATCAAATAGAAGAATGCGTAAAACAGGCGGTTTTGCATGGAGCCTGTATTCTCGGTTTACCCGTCTCCGATACTATAAAGTTTGTGAACGGCTTGGAATATATTGAAAAGACATTGAAAAGGGATTCCGTATGGGTTGCCCAAACACCCCAGGCTTTTGATTACAGCCTTATAAAAAAAGCCCACGACAGAGCAAGAGAAGAGAGATTCGTAGGAACCGACGATGCCTCCCTGGTGGAAAGGCTTGGAGAAAAAGTCAGAATAATAAGAGGAAGCACAAACAACATAAAGATTACAACACCTGAAGATATTGCGCTTGTAAAGGGGATGCTTCAGGCCGGGATGTTAGGTTCCTGCTTTCCGTAGCGTGACGATCTTTTTCTGCCTAAAGATAGGGTCTTTTTGCCCCGTCTCTTTATTGCCCGATACGAAGCCTTTTGCCCGTATCTGAGTTTGTTATACCTTTTGAAATAACAAGTTCCTTTCCAATATTTATTCCATCCTGAAGAATATTTGCGCAGCAGCTTGAACCTTTTCGTGCAATCGATATAGTCCGCGGATACCTGTATTGCGCATATTCTTTCAGCAGGGGATCGCCGACTTTTATCAGCGCACTCCCCGGAAGGGACTCAATCTTGCGGCCGGATTTTAATTTTGAGGTAAAACCCCTTATTATGCCTGAAGCAAAATCTGTCTTTCGGTAACGGTTCAGAAGATTGAGGCTGTTGTATTCGGTCCAGCGGTTATCAATGTAGCGACTGATGAAATCATAGACATAAGAGGCTATCGAGATATTATCAGGTGTTCCGCTCAATTCAAGTACACGCCCCATCTTCTGCTTTTCTATCACGTATGCCGGAACCCAGATGGTCCAGACAAAATAGTAATCCCTCAGAAGCTGGGCAAGAAAATATTCTTCACGGGGGTGCCTGAGGCCGGGAGTTCCTGCAAATACGCTTATGAAGTTTCGCTCGGTGTTTCTGGAAAGGATATCGATATTGTATTTTGCCGAAAGCTCGTGGGCTTTTCGCATGGCGGATTCTGCTTCGTTCCGGTTGCTGCTTTCCGCAAGGGCAAAAAGCTTCTTTATCCGAGTCATCATACCGGAGTTATCTTCATCGGATATATATTCTTCACATGCCTTATAATCGGCCCTTAAAAGATAACAGGCTTTCCGGAACAATGGCCCATGAGGAGTTTCCATCTGAGCTCCGAAAACCTGTTCGGCAAGCTGATGAGCCATCTCATGAAGCAATATTCGTCTTACAGAATCCCAGTTGCGCGATAATGCAAAATCCCGGTTTATGCAGATCTCCTTTTTATCGCCCGACCAGTATCCCAGCCTTCTTTTCATATTTTTCAGGCCGAAAGCAGGCAACCGCATCAATCGGCGGTATTTTGAATCAAGAAGATAGAGGGCATTCTCCCATTCCATGGCAAGGCCGTGAAGAATTTTTCGTTCAAACTCCGTTCCACTCATTGCAGTCTGCATCTATCTGCATCCATCCAAGCTGGAAATGATTTGCGGTATTCCTGCAAAACCGGATATGAGAGCGAAGTCGTGTAAAGCGATTCTTCATCCTGCTTTCGGAAGATTATGTTTCCGGCGGGATCGATAACGGATGAATCCCCGCTGTGATAATAACCGTTCCCGTCTTCTCCGACGCGGTTAAGACCTATGACGTAACTCTGGTTTTCGATCGCCCTTGCCAGAAGAAGCGTTTTCCAGTGATAGGATCGTTTTTGAGGCCAGTTAGCGATAAACAGAGCTATATCATAGGAGTTATTAAAATTCCTTGTCCAGCACGGAAAGCGCAGATCGTAACAGATAAAAGGCCTGATCTTCCATCCCTTCAATTCAACCGTGATATTTTTATCTCCTGCGCTGTAAATCTTTTCTTCTCCGGTCATTCTGAAAAGATGTCTCTTGTCGTAGCAAAAAAGAGTTCCGTCCGGCTTTGCCCATAAGAGCCGGTTGAAATATTTCCCGTTATCCCTTATTATGACGCTTCCCGTTATATCAGCCCCCCTGCTTTCTGCTTTCTTTCTGATCCATTCAACGGATTTCCCGTTCATGTCCTGGGCGAGCTTTGCAGCGTTCATGCTGAAGCCTGTGGTGAACATCTCGGGAAGAACAATAAGGTCCGTTTCTTCCATTATGCCGTCTATCTTCGCATCAAATGATGAGAGATTCGATTCGATATTCTCCCAGAAAAGGGAAGTTTGTATAAGTGTAATCTTTAAATTCCGCATAATTTTTCCGCTGCCTTTTCGAGTGTTTCGTCTTTTTTTGCAAAACAGAAACGAAGTGATTTGTGGTCGTCATTCCGGTGATAGAAGACGGAAGGAGGTATGGCTGTCACGCCGCATTCAACCGTGAGGCGTTTTGCAAAGAGCGTATCCGGTTCATCCGATATGGATGAATAGTCTATCATTTGAAAATATGTACCCTTGCACGGGACCGGTTTGAACCGGGAGTTTTTTAACAGGGATAAAAATCTGTCTCTCTTTTCCTGATAGAATCCGGATAAGCCGAGATAAGCATTCTCATTTGTGAGAAATTCGGCATATGCATGCTGAACCGGGGTATTGGTTGAAAATGTCAGAAACTGATGCACCTTTTGAAATTCGGCGGAAAGGATTTTAGGGGCCAGGCAGTAACCCACCTTCCATCCGGTCGTATGATACGTTTTGCCGAAAGAACTTATCACAAAGCTCCGTGAGGCCAGATCGGGATACCCGGCCATGCTTTCGTGAGAGATGCCGTCAAAGATTATATGCTCATATACCTCGTCGCTGATAATAAATATGTCCGTTTCCCGGATTATTTCCCTGAGAGACAAAATGTCGTCTTTCGAAAGGACGGAACCCGTAGGATTATGCGGCGAGTTTAATATCATGAGCCTTGTTCTGTCGGATACCGCATCTTTAACTTCATCCCAGTCTATGATGTAATCGGGTGGTTTCATTTTGATATATTTTGGAATGCCGCCGCTCAAGAGTATGGCAGGAACGTAGGAATCAAAGGCCGGTTCAAAAACCATCACTTCGTCTCCCCTGTTTACTACCGCTGCGATTGCCGCAAACAAAGCCTCGGTAGCTCCTGAAGTGACGGTTATTTCAGACATCGGATCATAAACGGTTCCGTACATTTTGAAAGTCTTTTCGGATATTCTTTCACGTAGCGACATGACGCCCTGCATGGGGGCATACTGGTTGAACCCGTTTTGCATGTATTTATACACCAGCCCTGTCAGTTCAGAGTCCACATCGAAATCTGGAAATCCCTGTGAAAGGTTTATGGCATTGTGTTCGTTTGCAAGCGCCGTCATCTTTGTAAAAATTGTTACGCCAACATCGGGAAGTTTGGATTTAAGCTTCATTTTAATATTTTATTCAATCTTTATTATATTCCTCCGGAAGTCTTACAGGCTTGCCTTTTACTCGAACCCTCGAACCACATAGAATCACTAACTCTTTTTTGAACCGAAACAGCGAGCGCATTCCCCGTCCGCTCTGCGGCGGAGAGCTTCGATGATCCTTTCGGCTTCCTCCAGAAATATTCTAAGCAAAGCTTCTTTGCGCGGAAGGGAAAAGTCGTCCTCAATTTCTATGTTCACCACGAGGCGTTGGTGTAAGCCTATCCGGTGCAGCGACTGGCTGCCGGATTTATCTGCTTTTTAAGTAACTCTTGAGATCACGATAGTAATTTTCATGAGAACCAATCATGACAAGTTCCAAATCTGCGCCGGTTTTCCTATATGCCAACAAATATAAATTCGTCTTGAGCTTGAATTTATGGACAAGCACACCTTTTAAATCACTCTTTTTCTCTTCACCAATATTCGGCTCTTCGGCAATATTTCTCACTTCACGATCTAAAGCATTTTTTTCAGCTTTAGACATTTTCTTTACTTTTTTCTCAAATAATCTCGATTGGTAGATTTTCATAGCAACCTATCCGAACTTGTATTCCGTCTTTTCACCCTGATCTAATTCATCAAGACCGATCAAGATTTCTTTAATGAGGGAATATGACAAATCCGGATTTTCTTCGGCACACTTCCCCATACGCGCCCAATGCTCGATCTGACCGGCAAGGGAACGATGGTCGATGCGACTGAATCTCCTTGCTTCATCAACCAGTTCATCTGATATTCTAACTGCTGTAGGCATATTTTTTCTCCCAACCCTTTTTATTTACATAATATTGCAATATGTAGCATTATGCAACTTTTTATTTCATGGATAACGGGCATAGATCACTCGCAGGAAATAGCGCAAAAGATAGCGAATTTTATATTTTTCGAAAAGATTCAATAGTTCTTTGAAGTCGGGATTCGTCAGCATTTTTACCTCGGATCAATAAGTAGTCATGAAGCATTTCCGTTACAGCCTCAAAAATGGCACGATCACCCTGGGATTGCCAAAAGCGAATATCAAATGAACGACTGCCATCAGTGATACGCTGATATTTTTCCTCAATTAGTCCCATTTTTTCTCCTACCTTCAAATTAACAGGTGCCGGCTATTTGGCGTACTGTGCAATGAGGGGTTTTGCCGCCCGTTATTCATAATGAGTCCACATACGGATGACTTTAACAACCTTTTCATCATCTATGATCTGATAAACCAGCCGATGCTGAATATTTATCCGCCTTGAATAAGCCCCCATTAAATCCCCTACAAGTTTTTCAAAGGGAGGTGGGGTTTGGAAAGGATTTTCGCGCAGGATTTGAATGATCGCTTCGGCTTTGGTTTTAAGACCGGACGCAGCAATTTTTTTGGCATCTTTCTCGGCCTGCTTGGTAAAAACAAGTCGCCAGCTCACCAGTCAAGTTCCTCTCCACATTCCTCCAGAGGTGTTGCCAATCCTTCACGGATAGAGTCGCGCATTCCGGAAATATTTAAAAGGTAAATGGTTTCTTGAATGGAGCGCCAATCATCCTCGGATATTAATACGGCGTTTCCACGTTTGCCGGTTATAAGCACCGGCTCGTGGGTCGCAGATGTTTGATCAATAAGATTATACAGTTTTGTTCTTGCCTCAGTGGCAGATAATGTTGGCATTGTACACCTCGCTTTTTTTCACAAATAGTACGTTATTGCGTACGGGTTGTCAAGGCTTATCTTAAGGCAGAACGTCGTTAATCAGCCGCGCGGATTTTTACGTCGGTTGAATTAGCATTGTTGGGCGATTTTTCGTGATCGACAAATATTAATTTGCTGGTGTCGAAACCCGATGCTGCTGCTTTTTCTATCAGAGCATATTTTATATCTTCTTTAATTATTGGGCTTCTTGCCAGAATCCATAAATAAGATTTATTAGGACCGCATACGAGTGAATATTGGTAATTCTCATGGTCAAGTCCAAAAACAATATAAGAACCATAAAAGGGGCCAAAGAAAGAAACTTTCAGGTAACCCTGATTAGATCCTTTCACAAAATAAGCCGTCCCTTCGGCTTCTTTCCACAAGCCCGCTTCAGCAGAGTACCCGCGATTCATCACTCTCACACCACCATCATCCCGCAAACTGTAATCTGCTGTAACTTGAGTCAAACCGCGCTCAAATGAATGATCCAGTCTTGCAATTTCATACCACTTACCCAGGTATTTTTCTATCTTGAAATTGTCTACTGGTTTTACATTGTTGGGTATTCCAACACACCCCATTAGAAATAAGAAAAATATTATTGATAGGTTCTTCATTCGTTTCCTTTTCTTCTTTCGTTAATTTAGTCTTCATATTGCTCCAAGATACCTTTGTGTTGCCTTCCTGCTTGCGCGTATATAACGTCCCCTATCTATTACCTGATTCTACTATTTTTATTTCTTCATCTGTTAAATCATACAGTTTATATACGAGGTCATCAATTTGCCTGTCCGTTGATTCGATTTGCCGCCTCAACATCTCCTTTGTCTGGGGAACTTTGGATTCGGCCAGTTTTTTGTTTAACTCAAGCATCTGATCGACAAGGCTGACCATCTGGTCGTGCCGGGCGACGTCGGCGG
>CAYODW010000019.1:0-33489 GCA_964402865.1 uncultured Desulfonema sp.
CTAAGAATGTATGTCTCCGCGCAATCCCTTAATTTACTTGAGCTTGCCCAAAATGGCCAATTTCCGAATTTGAAACTTTAATACGTCCATATTTTATTTGCGGATGGACACTACGTATCATGCGATATAAAAAGGATTTTGATAATGACGTTTATTTTTAGGTATGCTTTTGTTCTTATTTCGGCTTTCATCTCATTTGTCATGCCCGAAAGCAGTCTTGCTGGATATGATTATATAGATATAAACAGCCCTTTTTTACGGAAGATACCGATTGCAGTTCCTGTATTCGGTACAGATACAGCAAATGAAACCGGCGTGCAGTTGTCAAAGAAAGCTTCCGACATGCTTTCCGGTATGCTCGATTTTACCGGATATTTCAAGATGCTTGACCGGGATAGTTTTATAGAAGATTCCGCGAAAATAAAACCGGATGCTTCAAATATATATTTTCCCAACTGGACTGCTGTTGGCGCTGAACTCCTTGTTGCCGGGAATCTTCAGGTAAAAGGCGGTGTTCTTGAAATAGAACTGAGGCTGTTTGATACGATTAAGGCCGGCCAGCTTATCGGCAAAAAGTACAGCGCCGGCGTAAATGATTTAAGGGATGTTATTAAGCGTTTTTCAGGAGAAATTATTTATTACCTTACAGGGAACAGGGGAGTATTTGACAGTCAGATAGCATTTGTTTCAAGCGGAACGGGCAATAAGGAAATTTATATATGCGAATTTGACGGGTCCAATATAAGTCAGTTTACACGAAACAAGGCAATAACTATTTTCCCGGCATGGTCATCGGATGGACATTGGATTGCTTTTACCTCGTATATAAGAGGAAAGCCGGATCTTTATATCGTAAATACGAGGGACAGGAGTATGTCTGTTGTTGCAAAGAAAGGAATTAATATCACGCCGGCCTGGGTGCCTGGAAAATTTGAGCTTGCTGCCACTCTTTCATATTCGGGTGACCAGGATATTTATCTTCTGACAGGAACAGGTAAGGAGATAAAAAAGTTGACAAATGAGTGGGGAAGTGATGTATCTCCAACATGGTCTCCTGACGGAAAAAAGATGGCCTTTGTTTCCAGCAGGTCCGGAACCCCCCAAATCTATGTACAGGATATTAATAACGGGCATGTTGAACGAATTACCTTCTATGGCCGTTATAATACCCAACCAAGCTGGTCGCCGAAAGGCGATAAGATAGCATATTCAGGGATGAACGGTGGAAGGCACAATATCTACACTATAGGTCTTGACGGAAAGGATCCGGTTCAATTGACCATCAATGCCGGAGATAATGAATCACCATCATGGTCTCCGGATGGAAGCCTTATCGTATTCAGTTCAACACGTGAAGGTCCATCCAGAATTTTTGTTATGACAGCCTTTGGAACGGATCAAAGGCGTTTGCTCGCCATTTCCGGTGAGCAGACAAGCCCAAAGTGGTCGCCCGGATTGAACAATAAACAACCATAATTTTAAACAAAGGAGGTTTATAAAAATGAAAAAAAGTATTTGGGTTGTGTTGGCCCTTTTATTAGTAATTCCAGGTCTGTTATTTACTGCTTCCTGTGGAAAGAAGAGTCTAAAGGCTGATATTGAAACCATGAAGGATAAGACGAAGGAAGCACCAGCGCCACCTCCGCCGGCTCCGGCCCCGGCTCCGGCCCCGGTTGTTCAAAAGGCTCCGGAGCCTGTAAAAATCTCTGAAGAAGAGATAAGGGCAAGGGAAAAAGCCTCGGCCATGCAGGCGCTGATGAACGAGGATGTGTACTTTGATTATGACAGTGCAGCTCTTGCTTCTGCGGCTCAGGAAATTCTGAAAAAGAAAGCCGTTTACCTTAATAAATATTCCAATGTTTCAATAACGATCGAAGGTCATTGCGATGAGCGCGGAACAAATGAATATAACCTTGCGCTCGGAGAGAGACGCGCCGAAAGCGCGAAGAAATTTCTCGTCGATCTCGGCCTTGCTGCATCACGTTTCACAACAATCAGTTTCGGTGAAGAAAAACCAGTTGATACAGGCAGTAATGAAGCAGCCTGGTCAAAGAACAGAAGGGCTCACTTTGTAGTAAAATAGTTTGCGCTGTTTATACGCAAGTCAAGGGGCAGGCGGTAGTCTGTCTGCTCCTTTGATACATTTAATGCAGTTATTAAGCTGGCATTCATGATAATTAATTATAATAATATGAAAAACAAACTCTATATTGCTCTGATTTCAATATCTCTTTTCGGTTTTGGATGCGCTATGCAAAAAGATGTTGTAATACTGGATAACCGCATCGGAGAAATGAGATTGCGTGTTGTTACTGCCGAAAATGAAATTAACCAGCTCAAGGCTTTATCTGAAGCGCTCAAAGTAAGGGCTGATGAGATAAGCAGAGCAGGGGATGAAAAGGAAAAAAGTTTAAGGGGTCAGAGTGCCGGGCAGCGTGCCGAAATCGAGGCGCTGAAAGAAAATATCAGTGTATTAAACGGGAAAATTGAAGAGATCGATCATCTCCTGAAGCAACTATCAAAAACTATAGAAGGATCCGACAGAAAAATTGACGGAAGGCTTGTCCGTATTGAAGAGGAAGCCGGTACATACAGGACATACAAGGATCGTATTACGAGAATTGAGCAGTATCTTAGCCTTGAAGCAAAAGAGAAAGCCGGAACTCAAGATACGACAGCTGCTAAAATAGATGATCAAAAAGAGATTTCCAAAGAGATTACCGAAGATGAGTTATATGCATCCGCATTAAAGACTTATGATAAGGGTAATTATTCAACAGCCCGTGAAAAATTTCAGGAATTGATGGCGAAATATCCTGAATCTGATAAAATTGATAATTGCCAGTTCTGGATTGGTGAAAGCTTCTATCAGGAAAAGTGGTATGAAAAAGCCATTCTTGAATATCAGAAAGTAATAGAAAAGTATCCGAAAGGAAACAAGGTACGGGCTGCGCTGTTAAAACAGGGGCTCTCTTTTTATAATATCGGAGATAAGCAAAACGCGACTCTCGTGTTAAACGAACTTATACAAAAATATCCAAAATCAAATGAAGCAATAGTTGCCGCCAAGAAGTTGAAAGGATTTAAATAGGCTTGTATTTAAGCGTTTAAAGAGCATAAGATGATAAAGATCATCGGCATAGATCCGGGCCTCTCTTCTACGGGCGTTGGAATAGTGAGGGGCAGAGGACTTAAAGTCCAGGAATACGCTTTTGGCAGCATCAATACTTCAAGAAGTCATATCTTGCCTGAACGCCTCAATCACATATTCTCAAAACTAAACTCCCTTCTTGCAGATGAAAAGCCCGATCTCATGGTTATAGAAGATGTATTCTCCCTTGAGAAATATCCAAAGTCCGGAATAAATCTAGGAAAAGTAACCGGCGTTATTCTCCTGTCGGCTTGTCATGCAAGTCTTCCGGTGATTGAGGTTGCTGTGCGCGAGGTAAAACATGTTTTGACGGGCAATGGGAATGCAAGCAAGGAACAGCTAGAGCTTACAGTGCGGCGATTATTAAGCCTCGCGGACCGGATAAAGCCTTATCATGCTTCAGATGCGATTGCACTGGCTCTTTTGGGTTTATTCAGGTATAAAAATGAAAAATTGCAGTGTAAGCCGTTCTGATTGTTTACTGCAGAATATTGAATATCGAAATACGAAGTTCGATGTACGAACGACGGAAAAAATCGGAGAAGAACTTAATGATAGGTTATCTGGAAGGGAAACTGTTAAAAAAAGAGAGCGAGCGAATACTTATGCTCGTAGATCATATCGGATACGAAATTATGCTTCCGCCAATAGTTATGGAGACATTGAATACAAAATCGGTTGGAGATGAAGTATCCTTTTATGTCTATTTCCACCAGTCGGAAAGACAGCCAAAACCTGTATTGATAGGTTTTAATCTTGAAATCGAAAAAGAATTCTTTCAGAATTTCATTTCTGTGGAAGATATTGGCCCTATGAAAGCTGTCAAGGCCATGAATATTCCGGTGCGTGATATTGCCGTTGCAATAGAATCGAAGGATGTTGCGAGGTTGATGCAGCTTAAAGGCATCGGAAGCAGGACGGCGCATAAAATCATAGCCACACTTGATGGCAAGATGGATAAATTTGCCCTTATCAGAAAAACCGATAACAAACAACAAGCGCCTGAAACTAAAGACCTGGCTCAGCAGGTGATTGAAGTGCTTGTAACTCAGCTCGGTTACAAACCGTTCGATGCCAGGAAGCTGGTTTCTGAAGCTATGTGCCGAAACAGCTCTATTTCAACACCCGAAGAGTTATTTGAAGAAGTCTATCGTGGAGAGAATCCTTATGACCGATGATATACTGACATATACTTCCGGGAAAAACGAAATACTTTCAGGTTCAAGCATGTCGATTGACGAGGAGCCCGAAATACTCTCTTTGCGCCCCGGATCAATATCCGATTACATTGGCCAGAGCGAAGTGGTTGAAACTCTAAAAATAGCAATTGAAGCCGCAAAGCTACGCAGTGAACCAATAGACCATGTTCTTTTCCATGGGCCTCCGGGTCTTGGCAAAACTACTCTCGCACATATTATTTCCAATGAAACCGGCGCAAGCCTGACTGTTACTTCCGGTCCGGCTCTGGAAAAAGGAGGAGATCTTATCGGAATCCTCACTCATCTGGAGGAAGGGGACATCCTGTTTATAGATGAGATTCACCGGACTCCCAAGGTGGTTGAAGAGTTTCTTTATCCCGCCATGGAGGATTTTGCCATTGATTTCGTTTTTGACAAGGGAGTTAATGCGAGAAGTCACAGATATCGTCTTAAGCGTTTTGTCCTTGTCGGAGCCACTACAAGGGTCGGACTGCTGTCCGCACCCTTGAGAGAACGTTTTGGTATTTTCAGGACTCTTGATTTTTACAGTGAACCGGAGCTGGTTGAAATTGCAAGAAGATCTGCCCAGCTTCTTAAAATCGAAGTCGGAGAAGAAGGCGCTTCCGAGCTTTCAAGACGTTCGCGGGGGACTCCAAGAATCGTTAACAGGCTTTTAAAGCGCGTGAGAGATTATGCACAGGTTAGAGGCGACGGAGTAATAAACAAAAATACGGTACAGGAAGCTCTTGCTCTTGAAGGAGTTGACAATAAAGGCCTTACAAATCTTGATCGCCGGTATATAAAAACAATAATAGATTTTTACAAGGGAGGGCCTGTAGGGATAGAGGCTATAGCAGCAACACTTCAGGAAGAATCGGATACCCTTGTGGATGTTGTGGAACCGTTTCTTCTTAAAATCGGTTTTATTGTGAGGACCTCTTCAGGCAGAAAGGCCTCTGAAGAAGCATACCGGCATCTTGGATATAATATCAGAGATGGAAGTCATTAGATGCTGATAATAAACAGCTTCAAAGGATTTAAAACAGATTTATTTAAGTCAAAGGAATTTCTTTGCAGTATTTTTCGAAAAAACTTGAGAAAGCAGTGGCATTTGCGGCATCCCTTCTGAGATCAAAAAGAAAATACCATACTCTTATATTGCTGGGAGATGACGGAAAGGTCAAGCATATAAGAATAATAAGAGGGATGATAATTGCTCTATTATTGGTCCAGATTGTGATACTGTGTTCAGGCGCTTATTTTTTTTCTTCAGGAATGAGACTTGTGGAAGATAAGAAAGTTATGGAGAATAAGCTGATTGTTGCGCAAAAGAATTATATGACCATAAGAGATGAAAAAGATATGCTGATGGCTCGGCTGGTTCTTGCAGAGTCTCTGATTAATAAGGAAACAGGCGGCGGTATTTCAAAAACAGCAGCTACATCAGCAAGTGCTTCTGCGGCTAAAATACCTCCGGCTCCTGTAAATAGCGGCAGGATTTCAATTACTAATATTATTTTTTTTCATGAAGCAGGCGCAAACAGGCTGAAAATACAGGTTGACTTGAAAAATAATCACGATTCAAAGCAGGTATCGGGATATTCTTTTGTTATATTGAAAGAGAATGATATTGATGAGGCAGGATGGCTGCCTGTTCCTTTTGTTTCGCTTGTTTCAAAAAGGCCGGCAGAAATTAATAAGGGACGATATTTTTCCACTGCAAAATTTACTACAGTAAATTTGACAACAAATATCAGAGCTGTTCCGCCACGATTCAAACTTGCCACCGTTTATTTATATTCAGTTTCCGGCGAATTGCTTTTGGAAAAAGATTTTCCTGTTTCTCTTCGTGTTAAAAAGGAGACATAGTGGTGAGCAAGAAGTCAAACATATCAATTATTGATGCAGGACTGAAAATAAAAGGGGTTTTTTCCTATAAGGGGAAACTCATTGTAAATGGTACGATTGAAGGTACTATAACAGGAGAAAATCTTGTAATCGCTGAAGGCGGTGTTGTTGTTGCAAATGTTAATGTGCATTCTGTGTCTGTCGGAGGGAAATTCGAAGGTGAATTAACTGCTCTAAATGAGGTTGTAATAATGCCTACGGGAATTTGTTCAGGAAAGTTTTTATGTAAAAGCCTTGTTGTTCAGGAAGGTGGACTGATAGACGGCGAAGTTAAGTGTGTCAGGTTGGATACAGGCGCCTGTTGATCGACTTATTACGAGCCCGCCGGTATTCGGTCTGGTTTAACTGAATAAAAATATTTTGAAAAATCGGTTCCAATATTTTTAAAATTGTCAAAAGTAATATCGGAAAAAGAAAGATCAAGGCTTTTTTTTAATATATCAAACAGTTCAAGGTAATTCAGAAGAATTCTTTCTTTCCAGTCAAGGCCAAGCAAAGAGGCGTATTCCATGATTTCTTCCTTGTTACCTTCTATCTCAAGAAAATCTCCGCAAGGCATTTTATCTATACAAAAATATGTGCTTCCCAATACGAGTGTTTCACGCCATTTTTCATATATCTGTTCTTTAATAAAACCCAGGGATTCAAGCATTCTGATTGCGGTAGGGAAATCGCTGACTTCAACTTCCAGTTCCCTTAACATCTTAAAACGGTTGTCTGCATCAGGGTGTTGGGATTTGAAGGTAAGAGTCGTCTTTGAATCTTTGCGGAGCCTGAGCAATGATTTGTGTTTAATAAGGTTTTTATCTTTATCTTCAAATATGATGTTGGTTTCAAAAATATTGCCGCTGGAAAGAGCTCCGAGAGAGATAATTTTTTCCCGCAGCCTCATAGGATCGGTAATAAAAAATTTCACTTCTGTCTCTATCTGTTCCATTTTATCCGTTATTACATCATGTTATATTTAGTACCAATCTGGAACTGGAAACCAGATTTAGATTGTTTTCATGATTAATTCTATGATAACAATAATAAAATAATAAATACAACAGGATATTTTTGTTAATAAACCTTGAAAAAATATTAATTTATCTTGACATGGGCATTTAATTTATCTAAAAAGCTCTGATTCATAAAATACAGGAGTTGCAGCTGTGAAAAAATATACAATAAGTGCAAAAGAGATTGATATAAAAGAAAAATGGGTAATTGTTGATGCAAATGGCGCCATCCTTGGAAGGCTTGCATCCAATGTGGCTTCCCGCTTGAGGGGTAAAAATAATCCTTTTTTTACACCCCATGTAGATACAGGGGAAAGCGTTATTGTTATTAATGCCGATAAAATTGCCCTTACCGGCAACAAGCTTGATCAGAAATGCTATTACAGGCATAGTGGCTATACCGGGGGACTCAAGGAGATTACCGCGAAAAAACTTCTTGAGACGAAACCGGAAGATGTTATCAGGTTTGCTGTCAAGGGGATGTTGCCGAAAAACAAGCTTGGAGCAAAGCTATATAAAAAGCTGAAAGTTTATGCCGGAGATAAGCATCCCCACGAAGCCCAGAAGCCCGAGGCCATATAGCTTTGATATTATAATTTTGAAAAATTCGTGATTACCGAGGAATTAAATGGATAAACAGAACTTGTTTTACGCTACTGGAAGACGGAAAAGCGCTATTGCCAGAGCCTGGCTAAAACCAGGAACCGGTCAATTTCTTATTAATGAACAGCCCGTAGAAAAATACTTCAAAGTCGAATCCTCAAGGGTTGATTTAATAAAACCCTTTGCAATTACCAATACTCTTGGCACATTTGATGTTAAAGTCAGGGTAATCGGCGGAGGAATTACCGGGCAGGCAGGAGCTGTGAGGCTTGGAATTACAAGAGCGCTTCTTATAGCTAATCCTGACTTTAGACAAGTTCTGAAAAAAGCAGGTTTTGTTAGACGCGATCCGAGAGCCAAAGAAAGAAAGAAATACGGTCAGAGGGGCGCAAGAGCAAGATACCAGTTCTCAAAGCGATAGAAATTCTACCGGTTTTCATACCGGATATAATAAAAATTACAAAGGGAAAAGCTTTACGGTTTTTCCCTTTTTCTTTTTTATTCCGTTGATCACTGATTACTGATCACTGAATACTGGTTACTTCCTTGTATTTTTATATTCCTGCCTTGCTTCCTCATACAGAAGATTTTCACAGTAGATATTCCTGGGGGAAAAGTGGAAGATTGTAAATTGTTTTGCTTTGGCTTTGGCCGCAATATACCCGGCTTGTTTCGCAGTTAGGTGAAGTTTTTTTTCAGCTAGCGCCCTGTCTTTATCAAGAAAACTTGCCTCAATATAAAGGTGGTCTGATTCATCGGCAAAATCAATGATTTTCTCCAGATTCGATTTGCTGCAGGCGGCATCCACAATATAGGTAATTTTCTGTCCCGGTGTAATAACGGCAATTTTATCGGCAAGTTCTCCAAGAATGTAACTATTAGTATATGTTTTACCTTGTCCGGTACATATCTTAAATTCCGAATCAGGATCTTGTTGGTTAAACAGCGCCTCCTTAAATATTCTCAGCCATGGTCCGATTTCAAGCCCCAAAGATATTACATTATCCTTTATTATATTAACATGAAAACGTTCTTTCAGCGAAAAACCCAGGCAGGGTATTCCATGGTCAAGAATTACGGTTGAAATTGTGAGACCGGATTCTTCGTGGAGTATTCCGTTGATGGGATTTGTCGTTGTTTCAGTGTCGGGGGAAAACCGGTTGCTGCATCTGTATGTCCTTGTTACAAGCCTGTTTGTATTTGTTTCAGTTGCATAAATGATGAGATGCTGGCTGTAGTTTTCGACAAGATTCCATGAATATCCTGAAAGCTTGCCTTCAATATTTTTTAAAAAGCCTTCAGGCCCGTACAGGTAAAGATTCTTGCCGCGTCCGAGAAAAAGTCGGAGCAGCCTGTCAAAGCCTGAAAAATGGTCCATGTGGGTATGTGAAATAAAAACATGACTTATTTTCAGGATATCCCTTGAAGAAAGAGAATAAATATCACCAAGATCGAATAAGACCGCTCTTTTTTCAAAAAGGAATGGTATAAATAAACACGGGTCGCCGAAAGGGCCGTTTACTGTCCTTGGATGAAAGAATGGGCGCATTATGCCGGCAAAAATTTCATAACCTGTTTGTTGATACAAACGTATATGTCTTCATCCGATCCGAAAATCTCAACAATATCTTTATGTTTTATCAGTTGCTCAATAACAAATGCAGTAACGTACAAAGAGACGACATTGGGTTGAGATACCAGATTCCTGAAAGGGGCTATGGTATAATCGATATCAAAATCTTCGGAACGGCTTAATTTTTCAAGGCAGTTGCGAATCTGTTCCTCAGTGCTGTTCTTGTTGGTAGTTTCGATGAGACTGTTTTCGATAAGTTTCATCGATATGGAGTTTGAAAGAGGTTCAAGACAATCTTTTATGCTGTGTATCGCCTGTCTTCGCGCATATTCTTTTGATGATTCAATTTTTGACAAGATACTTGCTTCCCTAGTACTTGGCCGAAAGACCTTAGCCATTATATTCCACCTTTTTATTTGATTGGATTTAACCCTTTATTCTTGTTCATAAACACAAAAAAACATAAAATTAAGATCAGAAATATTTTGATCCGGTATAATAATTGCTGACTAATTGGATTGCAAGGAAAATCTAAACATCTTCAATAATGGCCTGAATGGTTTTGTTACCGTTCCAGCGGTTCCATCTTAATCGAAATACCATTGTTTCAAAGAAATTTTTTTCTGATAAAGACTGGTCGATATTAAAGTGTATGGCATTAAGAATTTTTTCTTCTTCGCAAGATGATGCCTGACTTAAAGCCATTTTCCTGTGATTTGCTCCCACAAATTCGGAAGAGAGGACCCTAATGTCACGAGCAAGGAAGAGAGGTTCGGGATTTCCTGTCCCGAAAGGTTTTAAGGATTCAATCTCATCTATGAATTCGGCATTTATATCATTAACCCTGATCTCGCAATCAATTTCCGTTGCAGGCAATAAATTCTGCGTCTTTGCTGTTGTAGTTACTGTTCTTTCGAATTTCTCACGAAATTTGTCGATGTTTTGAATCTTTATCCTGATGCCTGCTGCCATGGAGTGACCGCCAAAAGTATCAAGCAGGTCTGAACATGCCATGAGCCCTTCGTACAGATCAAATCCGGGAACACTTCTTCCCGAACCTTTTGCGAACCCATCTTTTTGCGCAAAAAGAACAACAGGCCTGTTGAATTTTTCAACCATTCTTGAAGCAACGATGCCTAAAATTCCTTCATGCCAGCTTGCGTGAGACAGAACAACAGACCGGTTATCAAGAATTTCAGGGTTATTGTTTACATGTTCCATGATGTATTCATAAATTTTCTTTTCTATATTTTGCCTGCTTGCATTCATCAAATTCATTCGTTGTGCAATGCGGCCTGCTGTGCCGGAGTCTTCGGTTAACAGGAGTTCAACAGCATCCTTAGCATGATCTACTCTTCCGAGCGCGTTTATCCTGGGGGCAAGCCTGAAGGCAATGTCTTCAGAATCTATCGGATACTTGTTCGAGCCTCCCGCCTTTATTAAAGCGCTGATTCCGATTCGATTCCCCGTGTTGATAAGGTCGAGTCCCGTTTTTGCAAAAATCCTGTTTTCTTTGACGAGAGGCACCATGTCGGCCACAGTTCCAAGGGCAATAAGGTCGCAAAGATTTTTAAGATTAGGCTCAGGACGGCTGTCCCAGAAATTCATGTCCCGGAGAAATTTCCGAAGAGACATAATAAGATAAAAAGCAACGCCAACTCCGGCAAGATCTTCGAGACCAGAGCTGCAATCAGCTCTCTTTGGACTGATTAACGCTATTGCTTCAGGAAGATTTTCAGGAACTATATGATGGTCCGTTATTACAATATCTATGCCGGCATCGCGGGCGGCTTTCACTGCGTCATGGCTGCTCGAGCCGCAATCAACGGTTATGATCAGGCCTATCTTATCCGGTACGGCAATCTCAAAAACATGGATTACCTGGAGGCCGTATCCTTCCTTTGTTCTATGAGGAATATAATATGAGACATCCGCGCCGGTATGCCTGAGAAATTCCATAAGAATAGCGGTTGATGTCACACCGTCAACGTCATAATCGCCGAAAATAAGAATCTTCTCATGGTTTATGACAGCATTATAAATTCTTTTTACTGCTGTCTCCATCTCTTTTATTGAAAAAGGATGCCTGATATTATCGAGCGAAATATTGAGAAAATCGTTGATATCTTTCGGGGAAACAATGCCGCGGTTCACAAGTATTGACGCTAAAAAAACGCTGCAATTTATTGTTTTACAAATGTTTTCAACTATTTTTGAATCGGGTTTGGAAATTTGCCAGTTTCTTTTCATTGAAAATCATATACTCGATTATTTGAACTCGGACAAGATGAAATATTAAAATATCATGACCATCTCAAAAAGAGTCGGTGATCATTATGAGGGGATTATAGGATTCAGATATTCGGGATCCAGGTGAACGGAAAAGCCAGTGAGTGCACCATGTGGCACCGTAGTATTAGCAAGCGTTGTTTCAGTTTAACATAAATGGCCAACTTAATAAGGCTTTTTTTATTGATAATGCTGATAAAATAATGATACCATCATTTTTAAAGATCGGATTTCTGGTTTACGGTTCATAATTTCTGGTTTTAATGATTGATGGGCATTCAGAAATAGGATAATAGTTGGAAATTACAAAGAAATATTACCGTGTTGAACGTAAGAACATAGCTTTCCTGAAATTTATTTTTGAAGCGTATGACGGGATTGCGGTTATCACAACGGTTGACAGGCCTGAGGGAATTGTTATGTTCCGGATTCCCCCGGGATGTGAGAATGATGTTGATGCGGTTTTGCATGATCTTGGGAAAAATATGACGATTGAAGAATATGTTCGGGATAATATGAATTAATGAATACGAAGCACCTTTATATTAATACTTTCGGATGCCAGATGAATGTTTATGATTCAGGGCAGATTGCAAAGGTTTTGACACCCCTGGGATATCAGATATCTCAGTCTATCGAGATAGCCGATCTTATTATGGTAAATACTTGCGCTATAAGGGAAAAGGCCGAACAGAAAGCCTTCAGCTTTTTAGGCCGTCTCACCGCTCTGAAAAGAAGGAAGCCGGGGCTTATAATCTGTGTGGGCGGTTGCGTGGCTCAGCAGGAAGGCCGGATGATAATTGAGCGGGTTCCTCATGTTGATCTTGTCTTCGGGACACATGCCATAAACAGATTGCCTGAGCATATTCGTAATATCTCATTGAAAAGATGCAGAATAGCGGATGTCGAGATGACCCGGGAAATCATGGAATTCCCATCCGGCATCAAACCAGTATTCGAAGATAATATTACAAGGTTTGTAACCATCATGCGGGGGTGTGACAATTACTGCACTTATTGCGTTGTGCCTCATGTGAGGGGGTCTGAAATAAGCAGAAGGCCTGAAAATATCATAAATGAAATCCGGGAGCTTGTTGAGGCAGGAGTAAAGGAAGTTACGCTTCTGGGCCAGAATGTGAACAGCTACGGGATAAAAGAAGGACTTTGTTCCTTTCCTGAACTTCTTAAGCTTGTAAATGAAATCGAAGGACTTTTCAGAATCCGGTTTACGACTTCTCATCCGAAAGATCTCTCCGATGAATTAATCTTCGCCTTCAGGGATTTTAAAAAGCTATGCAGCCATATTCACCTGCCTGTTCAGTCGGGGGCAGACACCATTTTAAAAAGAATGAACAGGAAATATACAAGAGCTCATTATCTGGAAAAAATTGAAAGGCTCCGGAAAATATGGCCTGATATTGCAATAACATCAGATATCATTGTCGGCTTTCCGGGAGAAACGGAGGATGATTTCAGGGCCACCCTTGATCTGGTAAAAGAGGTGGAATTTGACAGTCTTTTCACCTTCGGTTATTCTGACAGAAAAAATGCTCCGGCCGCGCGGTTTTCAGATAAGGTTCCTGATGACAAAAAAAATGAGAGACTTCAGGAGCTGCTTGAATTACAGGAATATTATACTGTAAAAAAGAACCGGGCTCTTGTGGGGTCAACCGAATCGATACTTGTTGAAGGATTCAGCAAAAAACAGGGTACTGAAGACGGACAAGATGGATTTGCAGGTATTCAGTGGACAGGGCGGACATCAACAAATAAAATTATAAATTTTGTTGATGCGAGTACTCTCTCAGGTAAAGATAATCTGATGGGCTACATAATGGATGTAAGGATTGAAAAAGCATTTTCGCATTCTCTCTGGGGTAAACCGGTTAATGTGAAACCAATGCCGTTAAGGATGAAAGGAGAGGAGAGTTATGCTGCTTAAAGTAAGTATAGCAGGTATGACCATGGATCCGGCATCAAATACCCCGATAATAATATTGAAGTCGGCTGATGGCGATCAGGCTGTTCCAATATGGATCGGATTACTTGAGGCTACATCAATAGCTTCAGTGCTTCAGAAGATAAAGTTTGAACGTCCGATGACGCATGATCTTTTTAAGAATTTTGCCGATCTTATGAATATTAAAGTTTCAAGGGTAGAAATTTGTGATTTAATAGGAAACACTTATTTTGCTAAAATATATTTTGCTTCCGATGGAGGGGATTTTAATATGGATTCCCGACCAAGTGATGCAATTGCAATTGCTCTGCGTTTTGATGCTCCTATTTATCTGGATGATATGGTAATTGAAAAATCGAAAGGGATGGGCGCAAAACCGGAGGTTGTGGATACCAGCGAGGAAGGTAAAAAGTGGGCCGAATATCTTGAAAAACTGTCGCCCGAGGATTTCGGCAAATCCAAAATATGACGCTTCGTATAACGTATAGGGAGAATAATAGTGATAGATCTTCATGCTCATACATTTTTCAGCGACGGGGTATTAATCCCCTCTGAACTTGCAAGGAGGGCAGAATCTGTGGGTCTTACAGGAATAGGAATAACCGACCACGGGGATTCTTCCAACATAGATTTTATTGTCCCGAGGATTGTGGCTGTCGCGTGTGATTTGAACAGATTTATGAACATAAAGGTTATACCCGGGATTGAATTTACCCACGTACCTCCATCTCTGATAGCAGAATGTGCAAGGAGAGCCAGGAACCTCGGAGCGAGAATAATCATTGTTCACGGTGAGACAATAGTCGAGCCTGTTGCTCCGGGTACAAACAGAGCGGCGATAGATGCCGGAGTAAACATTCTTGCGCATCCTGGCCTTATATCCATAGAGGAAGTAATCATGGCAAAAGAGAAGGGCGTTCTTCTTGAGATTACAGCACGCAAAGGGCACAGCCTTACAAACGGTTATGTCGCAAAACTTGCTGCAGAAGCAGGCGCAAAACTTGTCATAAATACAGACACCCACGAACCATCGGAT
Organism: uncultured Desulfonema sp.; assembly: GCA_964402865.1. Classification (GTDB taxonomy): domain Bacteria; phylum Desulfobacterota; class Desulfobacteria; order Desulfobacterales; family RPRI01; genus RPRI01. The sequence goes on from CAYODW010000019.1 coordinate 14,721, forward strand.
CTTATAAACCGGGATCAGGCGTTAAAAGTAGTTTTAGGCTCGGGTCTGACCGAGGAAGATTTTAACCTGATGCAGCAGAACGCATCGGCTTTTCTATAATTCTCTTTCTTAAATAATAAATTTTCCATTTTCATAGATAGTAACCTTGCCGCCTGATAACAGGCGGGCGGTGACTCTTTTTTTCTCGGTATTGACAAGATCCCAGTGGAGCGCCGAGTCATTGAATCCCAGATTTTTCTTTATCTCCTTCGTAAGCTTTTTGGGGTCTCCGGAAAATGTGTCGGAATATGACGACCCTACGGCTATATGGCAGTTGCCGTATTTCCCGCCGTAGTTTTCGTCAAAAAGGGTGTTTGCCATAAACCTGTTTATTTTGGAAAATCTCCTGTCGGTCAGGGAAAATTCCCCAATCTTGTTTGCGCCCTTGTCCATTAACAGTTGTTTTTTCACAAAATCATCGCCTGTTTCCGCTTCTATTTTTACTGCCGATCCCTTTTTGAACTCAAGCCTCACTTTTTCAACATAATTACCGCTCCTGTATGAAGGCTGGTCGGCAAAGTATTTTCCCCTGGTTCCCCTCCAGTCCGGAGATATGAACAGCTCGAAACTCGGAATATTGTGACCCGATATACCGATCCATCTTCTCTTCTCGCCGGGAGTGATTTCAAGATCGATATTTTCCGATTCAATAAGATATGATTTGACAGTCATGCCGTTAAGCCATCGCTTTATCCGTGCGGCGTCGTTGTATACTTTCTGCCATTCCTCAACAGGTGATTCTTTGTTTAAAAAGCATGCAGCAGCGATTTCGTTTGTGTATTCTTTAATTGATAACCCAGCATGTTTTGCCAGTTCTTCTGTCGGAAGCATGCAGAGTGTCCATCCGAAAGCTCCTTTCTCCTCCCTTTTGTCGATAATATCCCTTAAATGCTTTCTTGCGACAGCGGCTTTTCCTATTTTTTTCGGATCGACGCCGCTAAGGTGAGTTATCGATTCCGGGGCATGAAGAAAAATACTTCCGTTTATGTTTTTATAAAGCTCTTCTTCGCCGGGAGGTGTGAAAACAAGCTGCCTGCTGTTCGAAATATCGTAAAAGCTGCGTTCCATAACCGGTGTTGAACTCATTCTCAAAACCGGGTTGATGCCCATCCTCAGAAGTTTTTCGTTCAGGATTTCAGCAAGTCTGACGGCAGGAAGATTAAATCTGATCTGAACGATGTCATCCTTTTTATATTTGCCGGTTCTTGCTTTTTTAAGACCCCAGATAAGCACATCCGCATATTTGTCTAGTTGTTTTTCCGTAAGCATTTTTTCCCTTTTATTTCATTGCACTTGTTCAGATTATTAAAGCTTGTTGATTACTCATGGTGGCCGTCTTTCAGAAAAAGCGAGTGATATTCGGGTTCACTCAAGTGATTTTTCAGGAGTCTTGTTATCATGAAAAATATTTCGGTAAGCTCGTCATCGGTAAGTTTTCCAAGCAATTGTTCTGAAAGCTTATCATCTGAAAATTTTTGGAGATAATAGCGTACGGTGTTTTCGTCTGTTTCCCTGTCAAGACCGAAGCCGACAAGACCTGTGTATGTTTCTACAAAATAATGTGAATGGACACCCATTTTTCCATCTCCAACCCGGACATGCCGAAACTGAAAAGGTTAATTGTTCTCACACAAAGACACTAAGGCGCATAAAGTGAATAGTGAACAGTGAATAGCGAAAAGCCGAACTTCGTACATCGCACTTCGCTTTTCGATATTCGATGTCCGATATTCGATATTCGTTTTCCCTTGAACTCTCGAATCCTTGAATCCCCAATAATTTATTAAGTTGACTTTATATCCGGCTTATTGTGTATTCCGGCTGGTTTATATATAGAAAATAATAAACGGTCAAGATAAGTTTATCTTAAAATTCCAGGAGATAATATCGCTTTGGTTTATGACTACTTCACTTCGTCAGTTGATGTTACAATCCGATATGGAATATGTGACTGCGAGGCGGAAAGAAAACATGGGTCGGTCATCCTGCTTGGCGGCCGAAAAGAATTCATGGAGAAATATGAGGAGACAATTGATGAGTTGAAGCGGAGAAAAATTGATGTTTACAGTATGGACTGGAGAGGGCAGGGGCTTTCAACGCGTCTCCTTTCAAACAGACAAAAAGGTCATATCAACAACTTCAACGAATATCTTGAGGATTTGAGTTATTTTATAAACAATATTGTAAAGCCCGTTGCCGTTTCGCCCCTTATAATTCTTGCCCATTCGATGGGCGGCCATATTGCGCTTCGTTATCTGCACGATTATCCACGGGTTGTTTACAGGGCGGTGCTAACATCTCCCATGATCGATATCATGGTTCCGCCGTTTCTGAAATGGATTATTAAATTTGCGGCCCTTTTTGCGTCAAAGACCGGTTGCGGCTGCTCATATTCAGCAGGTTCAAAAGATTATTCGTACCAAAAAAACATAAAGTTTGAAGGGAACACTCTTACATCCGACCCGATGCGTTTCATGGATGAGCACAGGGCGATTGAATCGAATCCGGACCTTGCCCTGGGCGGCGTGACATATGGCTGGCTTGCTGCGGCATTTGATTCTATAGATCTTCTCTTGAGCGAAGGATATGCCGAAAGAATATCAACGCCGGTATTTATTATCAGCGCGGGGAGTGACAAGATAGTATCTGAAGCAGCTCAGAAAGCAATATGTTCCAGAATGAGTAAATGTCAATTTGTCAGCATTCCTGATTCGTACCACGAGATACTAAAGGAAAGAGATTCTGTCAGGAATACCTTCTGGAAAGAATTTGACATTTTCACTAATGCCTGATGCCTGTTACCTTTAGCTTACTGTCACTTGAGCCCTCGAATCCCTGCCCCCTTTTTTACTGTTCACCAAAGACTATTCACTGTCTTCTATAATGTAACCGCAAAGCCACCCCGGCTTGTCTGTCATGATGACATCAGCGCGGGCCTCTAAAGCCTTTTTTACTTGTTCGGGAGTGTTGCATGTATATGTTAAAACACGATACCCGCCTTTTTCGGCCTTATCCATAAAACTTTTCGACAGTTTACTCACAGGAAGGCAGAGGCCGTGAAGGTAAGAAGGATAAGATGGCTGCTTTAAAGAAGCCCCGGAAAGATTGAAAACATAATTTAGCGCTGAAGCTTTCTGATGCGCAAAATCGAGTATGTTCAGATTAAAAGAGAGAACAGAGATGTTCTTCGAATATTTGTAGGGTACTCTTTTATTTATGGTTTCCAAAACCTTTAACGTTAGTATCCGAGATATTTCCGAAAGGGAGTCATCTTCATTTGATTTTATTTCTACGAAAAGCCGGGTTGTTTTGCTGTAAAGATCTATTGTTTTTTCAAATGTAAGGATTCTTTCATTCTTATATTTACCTGAAAACCAGCTTCCGCAGTCCATCTGGCTTAATTCGCTGAAGAATACCGATTCGACTTTTCTGCGGCTTCCTGCTATTTTGCCGAGCGATCTGTCATGGTGAATAACCGCTACGCCATCGCGGGTAATCCTGACATCGAATTCGATGCCGTCAACAGGATAATTGAGAGCAGCATCGAAAGCCGAGCGAGTGTTTTCAGGGGCTTCGTCTCCCGCTCCCCTGTGAGCCACAATCAGTGGCCGGTATGTGCCTGTCATTCTTTTTTTCATTCCTCATTTCTTAACGGTCGTTCATTATAGCTAAAAGCTCCCGACAGACTTATATTGAGAGGCCTTTTATTGTCCTGGGCAAGATATGTTGTTGTAGTGGGAAATGCAAATTCAATCCCTTCAACTTCAAAAGCTCTCAGAATTTTAAAATTCACATTCTCACTAAAGGCCATAAACTTCCAGTATTCAGGCGGATAATACCAGTATATTACTTTAATATTTAAAGACACGTCATTGAATTCATCAAAAAAAACCTTTGGCGGAAAATCCGGATGCATTCCTTCATGATTATCAAGAATTTCCTTTATAATCGAAACCGCCCGGTCAACTTTGTCTGGAGGTGTATCGTAAGTAATTGTAATGTTGGTTAATCTGCGAATATGCGGACGGCTGGTGATATTATTTACATTTCCGACCGCTACTTTTTCATTCGGTATTGTAACAAGATTACCTTCCATTGTTCGGATTCTTGTCGAGCGGAAGCCGATCTTTTCAACAGTTCCGTGATAATCTTCCACTTTAACAACCTGACCTACTATAAAAGGCTTGTCAAGCATTATCATTATGCTCCCAAAGAAGTTTTTTAAAGTATCCTGAGCTGCCAGCGCAACGGCAAGGCCGCCAATTCCAAGACCTGCCAGGAGTGTGCTCATGGGTTTTCCAAAGACCACCTGTATCAGATATATTGATCCGAAGATGATGACAATCACCCTTGTTATCAGCCGGAACATCTGGACAAAAGAAAGATCGAGCTGGTTGTCATCTCTCAATGCATACTTTGTAAGCTGGTAAACGGCAACATCGATAAGGCTGTATGCAAATAAAACGACAGCAAGGGTGATAAGCAAGGCTATGGAACGATCAAAAATTTTTTCTATAGAGGGAGGCAGATCGAGTATTTGCATTACTGTGTAGACAGTCAGGGTAATGAAAAAAAGCCTTATGGGCCAGATGGTTGATTTTAAGACGATGCAGAACCGGGCCTTTTCTTCCAAGTCTTTCAGACTTGTAATAATGCCCGATAAAAATCTATCCGTTTCTCTCGAAGTTAAAAAAATGATGTCAACCGCAACGAGAATAATAAGGTATTGCCACAGAAAATGGTTTAAAATCCATTCCGGAATCAGTTCTTTTTTAATCCATAAAAATCCGGCTATGACCGTAACGACTATTGCGATCTTTAAAATCCTTTTGAGCTTTTTGAGGACATCTTTTGGAAATTGATTCCTGAAGTTTTCAGGTAAAGGCAACAGCATCATATCAAGAAGACTTATACCTTCAAAGAATACAAGAATTATCGCAAGGGATAGGAAAAGAAACTCCGTAATCCTGAAGATTGCATGATTTTCAGGTGAAAAAATAAAAAACGGTTCGGATAAACGGATAAGCAGCACAATAAAGGCGAGCCTGAATGACGGTTTAAAATTGGACAGGTTCCAGTTGTCGGGTGAGTAACCTTTTGATTGAATAAATATTTTGAATTTATTTTTTACAAAACGGAAAATAAATTCAAAAGAGAATATACCTGCCATAATGATAATTGCAAAGGCGGCAAATCTCCAGGATTCATTGGCATTCCAAAAGCTGTTGATTGCTCCGACCATAGGTCCTCCTTTCTTAAAGCGTGTTGCCATTAAATTAATCGATGGAACACGTGGAAGGCATAAGATCCATTCTTTCACTTCTATGTGTCTTAAAAGTAGAAATGGATTCCGATTCCTGTGTATTCGATGTTCCTTTCATAGAACTGACCATGAGGAGAATGACCGTTGAAGTATTCAAGCATCACCTGAATCTTTCGTTTTTTATGCTCGATATTTTCGAGCTGGATGCCGAACCTGGCAGATGTATCAATATTCCAGTCATTCTCTTCCCATGTTTTAAAATCAACAGCCGCCACAGGCCTCATCATAGCGCCGAGAATAGTTTCGGGGCTTTTGTATTCGAAGCCAAGCTGTGCTGAAGAAGGTTCTAGGTCCGAGGGTTCTCTGTGAAAAATATAACCGGCGCCTGAATATATACGAAACGTTTTATTGATGTCATAGGAAAGTTTCAGATCTATGCTCTCAAAGCTTAAATTAACGCGGTCAATTTTATTGTAAAGAAGGTATTCGTCTCCGAGGTGAGAACTTTGATGAAAGAGTCTGAAAAGGACCGAAAAATTATTTTTCCTGTAGGCCACCGGAATACCGACCCAGTAGTCGGCATTAACAAGATCCATTGAATCTGCATCAAGGTTGAAAAAGGCAAAGACGGCCGCCTGGATTCCGGTTATCCATATTCCGCCGTATGCGTTTCCGCTATACAGGGGAAAGGTTTCACCGAAGCTCGTTGCTCCGACATTTTTAAGCTCATCATTATTTATGTAACCCTGGTATGTAACCGAAAAATGCGGCCAGCGCGGATCGGCAATAAGCGGGTCAAAAAGTGTTTCATCCGGAAGTATTATGCTTCTGCTCTTAATTTCCTGTCTTCCTTCTCCATTATTATTTCTACTCTCTTCAGATGACACGGCTGCCGCGACAGGTGCAATCAGCACAATCATAACTGCTGCAATAAATAGTAACTGGCTATATCTTCTCACTTTTGGCCGTCCTTTTTGATGTCAGTATCTCCTTCTGTTTTTCTTTTGACCTTATATCTTTTTCAACATAAATTTTCATCTTTGTAAAGGGATCAATCTCAACATAATACATCAGGGTGGAATATGTCGAAGGAGTCGGGGTGAAAATCTGGACCTGTTCGGGATTTATTTTCAAATTGTTCGATATGAAAGATTTCAGATTTTTCATGTCGTTTATATTGCAGCCCGGATGTGCCGCAATGAAATAGTAGGTTAAATACTGTTCTTTTCCCGCGGCTTTGGTGAGATTGTTAAAAAGGATTACAAATTCGGAAAGAGATTTTATTCCGGGTTTTCCCATCAACCTAAGCACTTTTCCATTATTATGTTCCGGAGCTATTTTCAACTGACCCGATACATGATCAAGCACAAGCTCTTTCAAATATTTTTTGCCGGAATTTTTATCTGAAAGAAGCATATCATACCTGATGCCGGAAGAAATAAAGATTTTTTTTATGCCTTTTATTTTTTTCAGTTTCTTCAGAAGGGATATCTGACGGCCGTGATCGGGTTTTAATTTGGAACAAACTTTCGGGTATATGCACCGCTTGTCCGCACAGCTTCCTCTCTTCAGTTTTTTTGCGCATTCAAATCCGTACATGTTGGCCGTGGGGCCTCCGATATCCGAAATATATCCCTTGAAACCAGGATAAGAAGTGAGGCGTTCCGCTTCTCTGATAACGGATTCCTCGCTTCTCCATCTTACTGTTCTTCCCTCATGAACGGAAATAGCGCAGAAATTACATTCTCCGTAACATCCTCTGTGCGTTGAAATTGAAAATTTTATTGTATCAAGAGCAGTCACCCCGCCGTCATTTTTGTGTAAGGGATGAAGATTTCTTTCAAAATCCATTTCGTATATTTTATCAAGCTCATCTGATGAAAGGTAAGGCGCAGGCGGATTATGTATAAGATAGCGCAGGTCATGTTTCTGGCAAAGCCCCTTTGCTGTTAAAGGATCATTGTTTCTGTAAAAAGTGGTGAACATGTCCATGAATTTTGTTTTATCTTTGAGAAGATTATCATAAGGGGGAAGCTCCAGATAGCTGTTGCAGGGTTCTTTCGATATGTAGCATATTCCGGGGAGATTCCGTGCATCAGCTTTATCCCTGATTATTTTTGTAAGCTCAACCGCCGTTTTTTCTCCCATGCCGTAGATAATGTAATCGGCTTTTGCGTCAAATATTATAGATCTGCGCAGCCGGTTTGACCAGAAATCGTAGTGTGGTATTCTTCTCAGGCTTGCTTCAATTCCGCCTAATACAAGCGGTTTTGTGTTTTTAAAATATTTTCTTATAAGGTTCGAATAGGCAATAACGGCGCGGTCGGGACGGCGAGTATTATTTCCGCCTGCCGTGTAGTCGTCTTTCTTTCTTCTTTTTTTTGAGGCCGTATAATTTGCGACCATTGAATCGATGCACCCACCCGTAATTCCCCAGAATAATTCCGGTTCACCCAGTCTGGAGATATCTATTCCGGAATCAAGATCCGGCTGTGCAATGATGCCGACACGGAACCCCTCATTAATAAGCACCTTTCCGATCACCGATATTCCGACAAAAGGGCTGTCTATGTAGCTGTCTCCGGTCACAAGAACAACATCCAGCGAATTCCATCCGAGTTTTTTCATTTCGTTTTTTGTTGCAGGAATGAACATATAAATAAGCTTTTAGGTTTCTGGTTCATGGTTTCTGGTAAAAAGGGTTCAAGGGTTCAAGTGACTAAAAAAATCGAATATCGAATATCGGACATCGAACATAGCACTTCGTGGATCGTACATCGGCTTACGCCTTTAACCTTTCGCCTCATGCCTCTCGCCTACCATAACTGCTTTGCATATTAAAATCAAATATATATGGGAATTTTTATAAAACAGGTATCGAAAAATGCTGCCAAAAAACCCTATATATTGATTTTCTTTTGAATATTTGCTATTGTCGCCGGGAAAATAGTGATCAGTGATCAGTAATCAGTGGTCAGGAGGCGAAAGGCTTAAGTCGAAGTTAGGAATTTGATGATCTATTCACCTTTCACTTTTCACTTTTTGAGGTTTGTTCGGAGGCTGGTATAAAATGTCCCAGTGCGTTTTACTGAATGCAGATTACACATTTCTGAATCTGGTAAACTGGAAAAGAGCTGTCTGTCTTCTTTCAAAGGGAAAGGTTGAAGTTTTGTCTTATTCCGAGACAATAATCAAAACTTCAGGCGGAGCCCTGATGAAAATTCCTGCGGTAATGAAGCTGATAAAACTGATCAGAACCATCTTCAGAAGCAGGGTTCCTTTCAGCAAGAAAAATATTCTGATAAGGGATGGATTTCAATGCGCCTATTGCGGAACGGAGAAGGAGAAACTTACAATTGACCATATTGTGCCAAGATCAAAAGGCGGTGAAACCAATTTTGAAAATTGTGTTGCCGCCTGCAGATCCTGCAATAACCATAAGGGCTCGCGGACACCAAGAGAAATCCGTAAGCATCTCAGGGTTAAACCTTATCAGCCGACAATTTCCGAGTTTATAAGGCTTAAAATCAGAAAGCTTGGAATAAATAATGTTTTAAAAGACCTCGGCATATTCTGACGGTATCTCTTTTTGCGAGTCCATCAATTTTTTCTTCTGAACAGTAAAATAAAGGAAATATATCATATGAAAGGAATTATACTGGCCGGAGGGTCCGGAACCCGGCTTTTCCCGATCACAAGCGTTGTGAGCAAGCAACTTCTCCCTATATATGACAAGCCGATGATCTATTATCCTTTGTCTGTTCTTATGCTGGCAGGCATTCGTGATGTTCTTATCATTTCAACTCCTGAAGATCTGCCCAATTTCAGAAAGCTCCTCGGCGACGGTTCCAGAGTCGGCATGTCTCTCTCTTATGCTGTTCAGCCCAGACCCGAGGGACTTGCCCAGGCATTTATAATCGGAAAATCCTTTGCCGGAAAGGATTCAATATGCCTGATACTTGGCGATAATATTTTTTATGGCAACAGCCTTTCGAGAACGCTGAAAAAGGCTACGGAGCTAACGAGAGGCGGTCTCATTTTCGGATATGTTGTTAAAGACCCCGGAAGATATGGAGTAGTGGAGTTCGGTAAAGACGGGAAAGTCATAGGGATCGAAGAAAAACCATTAAACCCCAAATCAAATTACGCAGTTCCGGGCATATATATTTATGACAACGAGGTTATTAATATTGCAGAGAATCTCAAACCTTCTGCAAGAGGTGAACTAGAAATTACGGATATAAACCTGGAATATCTGCGAAGAGGAGAACTCAGGGTTGAACTTCTTGGAAGAGGGGTGGCATGGCTTGATACGGGAACTATTGAATCTCTCCAGCAGGCGGCGAGCTTTGTGCAGGCAATCCAGGACAGGCAGGGTTTGAAGATTTCCTGCATCGAAGAGATAGCCTATCGCCTTGGTTACATAAATAAGGATGAATTAGAGAAAATAGCCTCGGGTCTGATGAAAAACGAATACGGGCAATATCTGATGGATATAATCGCGGAAGGTTAATAACCGCATTTTTAATGAAAGGAATTATCATGAAAAAAGAAGATTACATATTGTTTAGCGGCGGAATCAAAGGGGCCGAATCCGAATTTGGAATTAATGCGGAGCGGTTCGGAATAGAAGAAGTTAACTTTACGTTTGAAGGGCACGCCATAATCCGCCAAAGAGGCGTACGCATCCTGAATCATAAAGAGCTGAAAAGCGGAGACGTAAGTCTTGAGTACATTTCGAAATTAATGAATCGAAGTTACACAAAGACTCCTGTGTTCCGTAAAATTCTGCAAAGCATCTGGTACCAGATAAACAGCGGTCAGGATATTTATGTGATTGGGGAAATACTGGAAGACAAGACAGTAAAGGGCGGAACAGGATGGGGAGCCGAGTTTGCCAAACTTTGCAACAAACCCCTCCATGTATTCGATCAGAAACGCGATTCGTGGTTCGTTTGGAATCAGGAAGATTGGGTCGAATGCAAAAAGGGAGATGATCCGGTTATAAGCAATGTTCATTTCGTTGGAACAGGAACGCGCTTTCTTGAAGAGAACGGAAAGAAAGCAGTTGCGGAATTATTTGAAAGAACATTTGCATAATTTGCCGGAACAGCAAGCCCAATATAAACAAACCGCCTGAGAACTGCCTTGCGAAGGCCGGTTGCAGTTGAGCCGAACGGTTTCTGAAACGGAATATCGGATTGAAAATATGACTTTATAGAGAAAGGAGGCCCCATGAATGCGAGTGCCATTAAAATCAGACTCATGAAGGCTGACGATTTTGACGCTGTGGTTGGGATTGACGGGAAAGTATTCAGGGCGTCCCGGCCGGAGTACTATGAAGTGAAGTTTGAAAAGTTTCTTAAATCGAGAGACTATTTGCCCGTGTCGCTTGTGGCAGAGGAACAGGATGGAACGGTCGTGGGGTTTGTAATGGGAGAGCTCTATATGGGGGAGTATGGTATTTTCCAGGAAGAAGCAACTCTGGATACCATCGGAGTTGATCCCCATTACCAGCATAAGGGCATCGGTGAGCAGTTGATTAATGAATTCGTGGATCATTTGAGAAGAGTCGGTGTCAGAAAAATAAACACTCTGGTTGCCTGGAATGATTCCAGACTTATAAAATTTTTCAGCGCAAACCAGTTTTGCCCTTCCAAAACCATTAACCTGGAACGAAACATTTGATATCGGTTCCATGATAGAATATTGATCAGCCCGACGAGACAATCCAGAAGACGTCTTACATCCAAAGCTGAATTTTGCGCCAGAGAAAATTACAGATGCTGAACCACACCCGATTGATCCGGAATACGAATGGAAAACTCAAATAAAAGCGCGGGCATTCTTGCAATGGCATCCACGGCGTTTCTCTGGAGCATTGCAGGGCTGTTTATAAAAGTTATAGACTGGAACCCGATTGCGATAGCAGGCATGCGCAGCTTAATCGCATCAATCGTAATTCTCATCTATTTAAAACGCCCTGCGATTCATCTCTCTTTCCCGCAGATTGCCGCGGCAATAGCTAATGCCGCGACCATGCTTCTGTTCGTGTCGGCCAATAAAACCACCACCGCGGCAAATGCGATAATTCTTCAATATATAGCGCCTGTCTCAACCGCCCTTATCGGAGCCCTGTTACTGAAGGAACGGACGCGAATTGAACATTTGGCGGCAATTCCGGTTGTAGCAGCCGGAATGATCATCATGTTTTTTGACGAACTTGGAGGCGGAAGATTTTTCGGTAATGTTCTTGCGGTCATGTCGGCGATCACGTTTGGTTTTTATTTCGTATTCATGCGAATGCAAAAAGACGGTTCGCCGCTTGAGTCGATCCTTCTGTCACACTGGCTCACGGCCGGGATATGTGTCATCATATCGCTTTTTCTTCCGCTGCCGCAGGTAACAGCGAAATCACTGATCGCAATCGCGGTGCTGGGGATTGTTCAGATCGGTTTCTCCTCGATTCTTTTTGCCTTTGCTATTAAACGCATCTCCGCAGTTTCAGCGATCCTGATAGCAGTCATAGAGCCGGTATTTAATCCCATGTGGGTTTTCTTTGCGATAGGAGAAGCCCCGGGTGCTAATGCGCTTATAGGCGGCGGAATAATCGTGCTGGCGGTAACAATAGCTTCCGTTATCAATGCGCACAGGAGGGAGTAGTTTACGGATGATAAGCCTGTTTTTACTGGTCTTTTTCTTTATTTATGGCGGTACTCATCTTTATTTTTTTCTCAAGGTGAAAGCGGCGCTTTCCCCGGGATATCCTGCTTCTCTTTTTCTGGCGCTCTTTCTGCTCTTTATGGTTATCACGCCGGTGCAGGTTAGGATACTGGAAAATGAGGGACTGGAATCTTCCGCGCGTTTTGTTGCTTATGTCGGCTACCTATGGATGGGATTCATCTTCCTCTTCTTTTCAGCTTCGCTGATTACAGACTTATACCAGTGGATTCTTCATGGCGCAGGGTACTTCTTTCACCGGGATTTTTCGGCGCTCTTCCTGTCAAAACGCACGGCTTTAATGCTGCCTCTTGTATTGGGAATGGCAACGGCGCTGCACGGTTTTTTTGAAGCGCGTGATATAAAGACCGAGAGGGTTGTCATAAAAACTCCGAAAATTACGAGTGCGGTCGGAAAGCTGACGATCGTCCAGATTTCGGATGTTCATCTGGGACTGATAGTCAGAGAGGTACGTCTTAAGAGAATCATTGAAGTTATCAACAGGGCTTCGCCGGATCTTCTTGTTTCCACGGGTGACCTGGTGGACGGGCAGATAAACCGGATGACCGGACTGGCCGAACTGCTGCGCGATATCCGGCCAAGACTCGGAAAGTTTGCCGTAACCGGAAATCACGAGGTATACGCCGGGCTTGACCAGGTTGTCGGTTTTACTGAAAGGGCGGGTTTTAAGGTGCTACGTAATGAAGAGGCAACGGGAGACGGACTGATAAATATCGTGGGGGTTGATGATCCGGCAATCGTGAGAATTACACATTCCCTGCCATTCCCGGAAAAGGCTCTTTTACTGAAAGTCCCCCAGGAAAGATTTACACTGCTTCTAAAGCACCGCCCGGCTGTGGATCAGAATAGCCTGGGGTTTTTTGACCTGCAACTTTCAGGACATGTCCACAAAGGGCAGATATTTCCTTTTAATCTGCTCACATACCTGTTTTATCCGGTAAGGACGGGTTTTGCGCTCCATGCCAGGAACTCGGCACTCTATGTGAGCAGGGGTACCGGAACCTGGGGGCCGCCCATCCGCTTTCTTGCTCCTCCCGAAGTAACGGTAATCGAACTGATACATTCCGGTGAGGGCGGGCCGGTATCCGGGCAGGGCAGTTTATAAACAGGAGGGAGTTACGATGAAGCGATTTCCAAAGCTCACGGCAGGCATGTTGGCTCCTTTTGCCGCCGTTATATTTGGTGTTCTATTATTTCTCTTCGAACCGCTCCCTTTACAGGTGCTCAGGAATGCCGTTTTTGATCAATACCAGCGATGGCATCCGAGGTTATACCAGCATGTTCCTGTTCGCATAATCGACATCGACGAGGAAAGCCTGAAATGCCTGGGCCAGTGGCCATGGCCCCGTACACTGGTTGCCGAACTTATCGATAAACTGCAGAAGGCAGGTGCAGCCGCCATTGGCCTGGACATCGTATTTGCCGAGCCGGACCGGACATCACCGAAGTCTATGTCTCTAATCTGGAACCTGCCTGATTATATCAGCCGGCGCCTTGAAGAGATTCCCGATCACGATGAGGTCCTGGCCCGCACCCTGCGTCAGGGAGACGTTATACTAGGCTTTGCGGTCGAGCGCGAAAATCTAAAACGACCGCTCCCGGCCCGTCCCTTTCGTGTCATTTTTTCGGGGGAGCCGCCTCTCTCCTTCCTTCACCCGTTTTCAAGCGCGGTGAAGTCAATTACGTTGCTGGAGAGCGCAGCTGCAGGAAACGGCGCGTTGACGTTTATCCCTGATTCAGATGGCGTGGTTCGCCGCGTCCCACTGGTAGTTCGCCTTAACGATCAGGTGATGCCTTCCATCACTGCCGAGTCGCTGAGGGTAGCCCAGGGACAAAGAAATTACATTGTGAAGACCGCAGCACAAAAGGGAACCGGTGTGCAGGAGATCAAAATCGGCGGGATCGTTGTGCCGACAACACCCCGTGGTGAAATCTGGGTGCATTACACGCGGCCCGTCCCGGATCGCTACCTTCCGGCCTGGAAAGTGCTTGCGGGAGAAGTGCCACCAGACCAGGTGGATGGTCATATAATACTGGTTGGCACATCTGCGCAGGGACTGATGGATCTCCGGTTCAGCCCGATGGGCGGAATCATCCCTGGCGTTGAGGTACACGCCCAGGCACTCGAACAGGTTTTCACGGGGACTTACCTGAATCGTCCATCCTGGGCGGGAGCCATTGAAGCTCTGGTAATAGTAATCGGAGGCCTGGCACTCGGAATCATAGCTCTTTCCACGCAGGCTATCATATCGGCCGGAGTAACCGTGGCGTTTCTTTTAGCCGCCGGATTGGGCGCATGGACAGCGTTCACCCGTTACAGTCTGCTTCTGGATCCGGTCATTCCCTCGCTATCGCTGCTGGTTACATTTATCCTGGGCAGTGTGATCCATCACAGAACCAGCGAAAGACGTCAGCGCTGGGTGCGGGAGGCTTTCTCACGCTACGTATCTCCCAACCGCGTCGATTATCTCGTTGACAACCCCGACCAACTGGAACTGGGGGGACGACGCCAGGAGTGCAGTTTCGTTTTTACTGACCTTACCGATTTTACGGGTCTGATGGAAAAGATGGATCCGGCCGAGGCGGTCTCGATCCTCAACGCATATCTCGATCAGATGATCACGATAGCCTTTCGTAACGGCGGGACACTCGATCGGATAGTAGGAGATGCCGTGGCGATCATGTTTTCGGCGCCGGTTGTTCAACCGGATCATCGGGCGCGGGCGTTGAAATGCGCCATGGAGATGCATGCATTTGCGACAATATATGCAAAAGATCTCAACGAGAAGGGGATCGCCTTCGGGCAGACTCGCATCGGCATACACTCCGGCGAAGTCATAGTCGGAAATTTCGGCGGCTCGACCATGTTCGACTACCGCGCGCTGGGCGATGTTGTCAACACGGCTGCGCGTCTAGAAAATGTGAACAAGCATCTTGGCACGCTCATCTGCGTGTCCGAAGCGACCCTATCCGGTTGCCCCGGCGCGGTTGTCCGGCCCATTGGATCAATGATCCTGAAAGGGAAATCGATATCCCTGATGATCTACGAACCGGTTACAACATCAGATAAAACGAGCGGTGAACCGGAACGGGACACCGCTTACGAGGCAGCGTTCGAACTGCTGAAGCAACGCAACCCGGATGCGATGGAAGCTTTCGAAAAACTCGCGCAGGAGCGTCCGCGGGACCCGCTTGTTCTGCTTCATCTTAAACGCTTGAAAACGGGCGAGAAAGGTGATATAATTACCTTAAAGGAAAAATAGACACCAAAATATCCGGTATGAGAGTTTTTCAATCTACAATTGGTTGCGGGAGGTAAAATCATGATACATACTACATTGGTATTAATCCTGATGCTCCTGGTCGGGTCTCCGGCATGGGCCCAGGATGCGATTGGATTCGTAAAGACAGTCTCGGGAAGCGCGGAGGTGATTGATACCGGAAAGGCTGTCAATGCAAAGGTCGGTATGCCGATTAAGATCGGGAATACCCTGAAGACAGGACCCGGAGGAACGCTGGGTGTCACTTTCAAGGACAATACCGTTATGTCATTCGGGCCGGATACCGAGCTTAAGGTTGATGAATACCTGTATGCGCCCGAGACGGATAACCTGAAGTTCGGCACAAGTATTGCGAAAGGCTCCCTGCAGGTTGTGTCGGGAACGATTGCCAAGCTCAAGCCTAAATCCGTGACAATGAAGACGCCTACTGGCACTATCGGGATCCGCGGCACTCACTACCTTGTTAAGATTGAACCATAAAACAGAAGAGAACAGCGATGATTTTAAATCTTAAAACAGGGTTAGTGGTTTGTGTCACTCTGCTCGTTGCTGTGGGTTGCGCAACGCCTCCTCCTCCGGTCTCATCGGCACCGAAGTCTTATGTCGTTCTAATGAACAACCAGGACGGAACAGTGGGTGAGTTGTCGGTGAGCACAACGGAGGGTGATGTTCTGCTTAACAAATCCTATTCAGGTGTTGACCTGGATGGTACCGCAAGTTCACCTTACACGGTTGACGAAAGCAGGATCAAGAGGGACTTCGGCGAGGCGTTTTCAGCGCAACCTCCGTTGCCGGTCAGCTTTGTGCTCCACTACAATATCGGTGATACGGTCCTGACAGTTGAATCGCAGGCCATGATACCGGCGATCCTGGAAGCAACGAAAAATCGTCCTGCTCCCGATGTGTCGGTAATCGGTCATACTGATACCATGGGAACGGTCGAGGCAAACGAAATCCTCGGTATGGAGCGTGCAAAATCTGTTGCAGAAATCATTAAAAATGCCGGCCTTAAAGTTCAAGATCTAACGATATCTTCGCATGGCGAGAAAAATCTAATGGTTGCTACGCCTGACAACACGCCTGAGCCGAAAAACCGACGCGTCGAGATCACCATCCGATAATACTGCCAAAGCGCTTCCGGGCGATGCTGTCAGTTGACCGACGATTTTGCCTTTAAGGTGGTGCAGCATGGGCGGTTTAATACGGGTAGTGATACATCTTTATGTGAACTCCGGGATTCTTATCGAGGTACTTTTCCAGATCCTTGTGCCCGATATAATATAGCCGAACGTCATTCCTGGCAATGACCGAAAATAGATATGGTCCGCTTTCCCTGAATACACTTTTTACACCAAACAGGCTGCCCTTTGTCAGCGTGGAAATCAGATCACTTTTCCTGTAAACATCAGCATTCCCCTCCACGATTATATATGCGGATTTTGATCCTGTTTCCTTATCAAGAATCTTTTCCCCGGCATGGAAGGTCTTGTAAAAAGGTCTTATCAGGCCATGCAATTCTGTTTGCTGTGTCGCAGTCAAAGCTTCAAAGATCGAGTTGTTTTTAAGAGTCTCCCTCAACTCCACATTCTGAAATATTGCTATCTGACGTAACAGACGTTCACTTTCTGTACCTCGTATAAAACTTAGCATCTCATCTTTCCGGATTGATAGTAACCTGGTATCAGATTTTGCGATTGCCGTTGCAGTACGGTTTTCATTTACGAATAAACTCTTTTCCCCGAAATAACCTCCGGTTCCATAGGTTGTAATGCACTTGCCATCAAGAACAATATCCACTTCGCCGGTTATTACAACATAGAACCTGTCGCCTTTATCGCCTTTGTAAAAAATCACTTCATCCTTCTTATAATTATTGACTTCAAAGGCAAGCAGGAACTCCCTCGCTTTTTCGAAGGCAAGAGTCTTAAACAAATCTATGTGAGAAAATGCGTCAAGCATTTCAATTGCACTCTCATAAGGTAAAGGACGGACATCGAGTTCTATTGTGCTTTGCAATCCTGTAGGCGCTATCCGCAATCCGCTCTCCTTGGGAATAGAATCCTGATTAACATGAACCAGATAGATGCGCCTTCGGGTCTCTTCAGGCAGGCTGCATAAATAACTTAATGGAGTATGAATCGGCGGTACGCCTGCCTCATGAAAAATAACATCCTGATCCCAGGGGAAATCAGTCAGAAAATCTCTGCGGTTTTTCGTTAAGACTCCTTCTTCATACAATTTACCGATATACTCCGGATCATTCATGGTATCTGAACTGTAGATCATGCTTTTTCCGTGTAACGAGGCCTGGATGGAGATTGTAGGAATTGAATGCAGCGTGTAATTAAAATTGAATTTGCCGCCGCCGATAATCATCGCTTCTCCAATCGATACCTGAAAAAAGTTAACCAGTTTTTTCAGCATTTCTTCTTCGATACCGGTCAACGCCGCGGATTTTTTCATAAAACTCTTGAAAATCGTGTTTGTAGTGTACAGATTGATCTTCCCCTCCTGGAGAATCTTCTGCAGAATACCGGCATCGTGATCAGCGTGGCAGTGTGTCAAAATAACCTTGTCTATAAGTTTGGGGCTTACGCCGATTTGCAGTAACTGTTCGGTTGAATTCACCGGCGGATCGACAACAATGCCCCGTCTGTTAACCCAGATTATGAGGCCCGAGGTATTGGCATTTGGATCAAAGCCGTGACCTGTGCCGAGTGTCGTTATGCCGAACAGTGGCGGGTAAAAATCCAGTGGAAGCACGGGTAAAGCAGGTTTCCTGGGCATGATAGGGAAATCCCGTTCAACAAGTGCAATCTCATTTTCTTTTTCGAAAACCCTTAAATTGTAATAACTGTCAAATTGCACCCTGATATCGCCAAATCCTGCGGCCAGTTTATCGTCAAGAACGTAGAATTCAACCAAATCGTCGAGGGAGAGCACGCCTTTTGATGCTGCCGGCCCTTTTTTGAAACTTTCCATCTCCTTTTTCAGAGTGGTGAATCCCGGCGTGTCTTCACCTTCGACGAATTCATTCTTTACATCGATTGTTTCCGGCCCGAATAAAGCTTCAGATATAACATCCTCAATTCTCCTCTGCTGCTTTTCGCTGCAGACAACCCTTGTTTTCCGTTTATTTATAAAGAAATTAAAATATACGGGAAATTCAATATCCGATAAAGACAGCCCTTTTGTAATGTCAAACATATAATTAGGGACTATGTATGTGGTCGGAACACCGCATTCAAGTTTCATCGTATCTTTAATCGTTTCAGGAGGGATTCCAAATTGAATATTGCCTCCGGCTGTCGGTATCAATATCCCTCCCCGTGGTAAGCTTATATAAGATTTTGAAGTATCGCCCATAATCCGGTTCCTTTATATGAAATCCAATATTTTTAACTTGGCATGGTTATATGCAAAGCCGCTTACTGTATCTATCAGA
>CAYODW010000020.1:0-32792 GCA_964402865.1 uncultured Desulfonema sp.
TTATGTTTATGAAGTTTGCTCCCCTGAAGGCATATATGCTCTGTGAATCATCGCCGACAACCATTATATTTTTATTATCGCTTGCAAGAAGAGTCAATATATCAGCCTGCATCTTGTTTGTATCCTGATATTCATCAACCATTATGTGTTCATAAGAAGAAGAAATTCTGTGCCGCAGATCGGGGTGCTCTTCCATGAGTGTTTTGAAGCATACCAGCAAATCATCATAGTCGAGATAGTAATGTTCGGTTTTGCGTATCTTATAAGATTTGTTTATCGAAATAATAATATCGAGTTCATCGGCAAAATGCGGATAATCATTGTAAATCACATCTTCAATCGTAATAACCTTGTTCAACGCTTTGCTGAAGATAGTTGCAAGAGTGTGATTTTTTGGAAAAGAAGATTGCCGGGAGGCGCTCAACATCTCTTTTCTTATAAGGCCTATAAGCGCTTCCGAGTCAAAACGGTCTATGATATTAAAGCCCGAACCCAAACCTATTAGCCGGGAGTATTTGCGCAGAATGCTGTTGGCAAATGAATGGAATGTTCCCCCCGAGATGTTTTCGCACCGGTTGTCAAGGAGGTCGGCTGCCCTTCTGAGCATTTCCTGAGCTGCTTTACGGGTAAACGTAAGAAGTAAAATAGAAGCGGGAGAGATTCCCTCTTCAACAAGACGGGCTACACGGTAGGTCAGGGTTCGTGTTTTTCCGCTTCCTGCTCCGGCAATGACAAGGAGAGGCCCATTCGTATGAATAACAGCTTCAAACTGGGAAGAGTTTAAATCTTTTTCATAGGGAATACTGAATTTCTGAACTGCTGGATTAATCATTTCTTTCATATATAAATTTTACTGCCTTGTAATATTTAAAAAGTTGCAAACCGGCTTCCACCGTGGATTGATGCGTCATCTACTGCAGGCAGGTAGGAATCTGCCGGATGCGAATATCTTTCACAAGAAGAAAACTTTGTCAATATCAGTTCTTATATAACAGATTTCGTTGACTTTTATTAAATCATGTAATAAAAGAAGAGTACGACATGGGAATAGTTGTCGTACAATTGCTTGAAATCAAACAAAGGAGAGGAAAGATGAAGAAAGTAAAGAAGCAGACAAAGCCGGTTTCCAAACCAGTTGCAGCCCCTGCCAAACGCTCAGCCAGCTTAAAGAAGAAGAGCGGCGTGGCAGCCAAAACAGTTAAGGTCGCAAATAAAAAAGTATCAAAAGTCGTGAAAGCAGTAAAGCCGAAAGCAGTAAAGTCAAAAGCAGTAAAACCAAAGGCAGCAAAACCCAAGGTTGCCGCAAAAAAACCAGCTGCGGTTCAGGGTACTGTATTGAGCTCCGTATTGAGCACCGTCAAGAGAAGCAAAAATGGTGTTGCAATTGCAAAGATAAAGGAAAAAACCGGTCTGAGCCCCAGACAGCTCAGCAATGCGCTTTACAAGCTTTCAAAGAGCGGCAAGATTACATCAAAAGAGCGCGGTATTTACATAGCAAAATAACCGGTTGTTTTTTACTCCAGACCAGATGTTATGCAAAGAGCCTTTCTCTGAGAGCTTTGCATAACATATTATTAAAAGGTCTGAGGGGTAACGGGTTTTGGCATTTCGCAAGAAATTATTATGGTGACATAGCAACGCCCCCCCGGATATCCGACAGGTATCATACAGGCGGATACTGTATAAGGCTTCGTGACTATTCATCCTTTGGGGCTGTCAACATCCTAATGGATGTCCGCCAAAGCTCTGTGGCGGATTGGCAAAGGCTGGATTCTATTCTTGGGAATGCCAAAACCCATTACCCCGCAGACCTGTATTCGAGAAATTCAAAGCTCTCTCTGTTACCGGCACGAGAAGGGTTCTTTGTTTTTTTTATATCCATTCCCCATTGCCATTACACATTATCTGCATTATCTTCAGAAAATAATCTCCAAATAAGTTGATGATCCTTTGAGGATTCAAGGGTTCGAGGGTTCGAGTGAAAAATCCACTGAATCCTTGAACCCTCGAATCCTGGACCCCTTTCTCCCGCTAATCGGGAGAAGAACCATAAATATCAGGATATTTATGATGTTAAAAAAAATGAAACGGTTATACGCAAAAGCTCCGGCATGGATTTTAATTGCCTTATTCTTTTTATTTTGCCCCGATTCATCGGGACAAATCCATGGCGGATATTCTTTTATCCGGAGTGTATTTGCTGAGAATATAGTTACGCCGTGGCCTCACGAAGGGAGTGATCTGAAACCTGACCCGGCTCTTATTTTCGGGCGTCTCTCCAACGGTTTCAGGTATGTTCTTATGGAGAACCATGAGCCTAAAGACAGGGTAAAGATCAGCCTTAATGTTCAGGCTGGATCGATGTTTGAAGAAAACGGGCAGGAAGGCCTGGCGCACTATCTTGAGCATATGCTCTTTTGCGGCTCAACCCATTTCAAGCCCGGGGAACTCGTAAAATATTTTCAGGATATGGGCATGCAATTCGGGCCTGACGCAAATGCGCATACGGGATTTTATGAAACAGTTTATGATATTCTCCTTCCCGACGGACGAAGAGAGAGCCTTGATAAAGGATTCCTTATTGTGGAAGACTTTGCAGAAGGAGCTCTTTTGCTTGATTCGGAAGTCAACAGGGAAAAAAGGGTAATACTGGCGGAAAAAAGATCAAGGGATTCGGCATCCTACAGGACCTTTGTTTCGACCATGAAATTTAAATTTCCTGATTCAAAAATATCCAGAAGATTTCCGATAGGCGTGGAAGAAGTTCTTGAATCAACGACACCGGCGCAACTGAAAGATTTTTATGAAACATGGTATCGTCCAGAAAATATCATCCTTGTCATTGTCGGAGATTTTGACCCCAAAACGGCGGTATCCCTTATAGAGAAGAGATTTTCCGGATTTTCTCCGAAGGCCGGGATAAAACTATACCCGTCATTCGGGGATATTGAACATGAAGGAGTCAAGGCTTTTTACCATTATGAAAAAGAAGCGGGTAATACATCTGTAAGTATTGAGTCTGTCGAGAAGATCGGAATAACGACCGAGACATCCGAAGTACTCAAAAATCGTTTTATTGCTGAAATTGCCGACGCTATTATCCAGAACAGGCTTGATACAATGGTAAGAAAAAAAAAGGCTCCTTTTACTTCGGCGTCAATCAGCTCCGGTTATTCACTGCGACACATAAGGTATGCCGACATTTCGGCTGAATGCAGCCCGCAGGAATGGAAAGAATCTCTTGGAGTTATTGATCAGGTATTGAGGCAAGCCTTGCTGTTCGGTTTTACTCAGGCGGAATATGAGAGGGTAAAAAAGGATACTATGGCAATGCTCGATAACGCGGTAAAGCAGGCTTCCACGCGCGACAGCCAGAATATTGCAAATGAAATTATCCGGCATTTAAACAGCAATAAAGTATTCCGGTCACCTTTGCAGGAAAAGGAATTCTATTCATCCATCTTAAAATCAATTGATTTAAAAAGCCTTCATAAAGCATTCACAGATACATGGAAAGCCCCTCACAGGCTTGTGATCGTCACCGGGAATGCCGATATTAAAGGAGATGTTCCGCCGGAAGAACTGATAAAAGCAGCATACAGTGAAAGCGGCCGGAATGAGGTATCAAAACCTTTTGAAAGCAAGACGGTTTTATTTCCCTATCTTCCTGAACCGGATGGAAAGGGCGTAATTAAAGAGAGAAAGGAGATTCCCGATCTTGGAATTGTTCAGATTGATTTTGAAAACAGGGTGCGTCTCAATCTGAAAAAAACCGATTTTGAAGCAAATGAAATACTGGTTAATCTCTCTTTCGGATATGGAAAATCCGGAGAACCCTATGATCTTGAGGGTATTTCAGAGCTTTCGGAAGCGGTTATAAATGAAAGCGGGCTTGGCGGGCTGGACAAGGATGAAATCGAAAAAGCGCTCGCAGGAAAAAGCGCCAGGGTTGATTTCTCTGTTGATGACGGGCGATTTCTTTTTGCGGGAAGAACGGTATCGGATGAAGCCGGCCTTCTCTTTCAGCTTCTGTATGCCTGCATTATGGATCCCGGATACAGAGAAGAGGCTTATTTGCTCTCCCTCGAACGGTTTGATCAGAAATACAAGGAGCTTTCACGTTCAATAGATGGAGCCATGAGGCTTTCAGGCGAACGATTTCTTGCCGGAGGAGATCCCCGTTTCGGTTTTCCATCTCCCGAAAAGCTGAAGATGTTATCGCTTGATAATGTCAGGTCATGGATTGATCCGCAAATAAAGAATGAGCCGGTTGAAATTTCAGTTGTCGGTGATTTTGAAGAAGGGAAGGTAATTGAGCTTGTCTCTTTATACTTCGGAAGCCTTCCTGAAAGATCAAAAGGATACATGCCCAAAAAGACAGGGATTCCTGTTTTCCCTTCATCAAAGTTTCATGAGATCAATGTTGAAACCGGGGATCCCAAAAGCATTGTTTTTGTGGCATATCCTACTGAAGATGTATGGAATATCGGCAGAACAAGGCGTTTTAATGTGCTGGGGCAATTAGTATCAGAAAAGATACGTGAAGAGATAAGGGAAAGCATGGGGGCTGCCTACTCATATTCCGCTTACAACAATCCGAGCCGCGCGTATCCCGGTTACGGAATTTTTTATACGGAAGCCGTAGTAAATCCGGATGAATCCCCAGCTGTGGAGAAGAGGATAAAAAATATAGTTTCAGATATCGTAAAAAACGGAGTTGCCGGGAGTGATCTGAAAAGAGCGCTCGACCCTGTTCTGACAAATATAAAGGATATGATGCGGAAAAACAATTACTGGCTTAAGAGCGTTTTAACCGAATCGGTCCGGTATCCGCAGCAGATTGAATGGTGCAGAACAATAAAAAAGGATTATGAATCAATAACCGCTGATGAACTTGCTGAGCTTGCAATAAAATATCTTGATAACAGAAAGGCTGCATCTGTTATAATAAAGCCGGGAAAATTATCTGAAAAGAAACCATAACTGTGGTTCTGCAGAAAACTCCGTTTTTTCAAGCCACAGTTTTATTTATTGCCCCGGTTCTTATTGTCTGCTAATAGCGCGGCTCATAATATAAACTGAAAGGATTATAATATAATGAAAAAAAACAAGGTTTCCAGCAATCCTTTTGACGGATTATGGAAATTTTTTGCATCTGTAAAATTAACGGTCATGCTGCTTCTAACTCTGGCAGTTACTTCAGTTATCGGTACTCTTATTCCGCAGAATGAAAATCCGGCTGCATATTTACACGAATATGGGGAATTTCTTTACAGGATATTCGGTCTTCTCAATATCTTCGATATGTACCATTCATGGTGGTTCCAGTTCCTGATATTTTTTCTGACAATAAATATCATTGTGTGTTCAATCGAACGCCTTTCTTCAACATGGAAGATAGTATTTACGAAAAACCCTTCTTTCGACATTATGCGATTCAGGAACTCGTTCAAGGAAGAGTTTTCCGATAATCATACACCTAAAGAGCTCAAATCAGTTTTTCTGCCTGTTATTGCAAAATCCTTTAAATACAATGAAATTGAAGAATCAGAGAAAGGATTTGTTATTTTTGCCGAAAAAGGGCGCTGGACCCGGTTTGGTGTTTACGGGGTGCATCTAAGCGTAATATTGCTTCTTATCGGCGGGTTGATAGGCTCCTTTTTCGGATTCGACGGCTCTGTAAATATTCCTGAAGGAGAAAGTGTAAAGAGCATTATATTGAGAAATACAGGTAAAGAAGAGCCTCTCGGTTTTGAAATAGAATGCGTTGATTTCAGTGTAAGCTTCTATGAATCCGGGGCGCCGAAGGAATATCGTTCGAAACTTGTTATTCTTGAGAATGGAAAACCGGTTATAAAAAAGGATATTATTGTTAATGATCCTCTCAGGTACAGGGGTATCAATATTTTTCAGTCAAGCTACGGAACCGTAGGACATGAAAAAGTGGAGCTTAATTTTACAAACCGAGAAACCGGAATGATTTACAGAAAAAATGCGGCCATAGGCGAAGAGATAGATCTTCCGGAAGCGCGGGGAAAATTCGTTATCAGGGAATACACAAACTCATTTAATTTCAGGGGACATAACCTTGGCGAAGCGTTTCTGGGGATTCTGACTCCGCCTGATGGGGATCCAACCGAGCTGGTTATACCGCTTAATTATCCTTCTTTCGATAAGATGAGAAAAGATGAACTGGTTATTTCTGTTGAAAGCTCCGAAAAGAGGTATTACACGGGACTTCAGGTTACAAAAGACCCGGGAGTTCCTCTCGTTTATACCGGATTTATACTAATGATTTTAGGATGTTTAGTTGCTTTTTTCATGTCTCATCAAAAGATTTGTGTTGAGGTTGTGAAAAAAGGAGGAAAAAGCAGGGTAATGGTTGCCGGAATTGCCAATAAGAATAAAATGGGTATGCAGACGAGGACACAAAGAATTTCAAAGCTTTTGTCTGAAAAAGCAGGCATAATAAAAGGATGAATATAATGAACAGTTCAAATTTATTGTCGATAACAACATTCATATACGGCCTTGCCGCTTTTTTTTACATTTTTTCATTTGTTTTCAAAAAACCCTTTTCAGGCAGACTGGGAACATGGACTTCTCTGGCAGGAGTTTCCTTAAATATTGCCGGCATAACATTAAGATGGGTTGAATCGTACAGTCTGGGAATCGGACATGCCCCGCTGTCAAATTTATATGAATCGCTGGTTTTCTTCGCACTTGTAATTGTGGTTATATATCTTGTAATTGAAAGAAGTTATGGGAACAGGATAATCGGCGCCTTTACAACGCCGATCGCCTTTCTATCAATGGCCTACGCCTCTCTTTCTCCGAATATAAGCGACAGAATACAGCCTCTCGTACCTGCATTAAAAAGCAACTGGCTTATTGCTCATGTAATTTCCTGTTTTATCGGATATGCCGCGTTTGCAATTGCTTTCGGTTTGAGCATAATGCTCCTCTTAAAACAGAAAGATGAAAAAAATGAAAACCCCTTTCTTAAAGTTTTTCCGGATTTTAAAGTCCTGGATGAACTGTCCCACCAGATGGTAATGTTCGGTTTTCTGTTTCTATCAGCAGGAATTATCACCGGCGCGGTCTGGGCAAATTCTGCCTGGGGCCGATACTGGGGTTGGGATCCGAAGGAAACATGGTCTCTTATCACCTGGTTTATTTACGCAACTCTGCTTCATGCGAGGTTTACGCGGGGTTGGCAGGGGAAGCGGCTGGCTTATCTTTCCATAATAGGTTTCAGCGCGGTTCTTTTTACATATTTCGGGGTAAATTTGCTTCCCGGACTGCATAGTTACGGACAGTGATTTTTCAGTGATTTTTCCTTGACAAGAAAAAGAACACGGGTTAAACAAGCGCTAATTTGTTTTCCATCCATAGTCTTGGTTATTACATATTTTTTTGGCAGGGCAAACGGCTTTAAGCTTTTCCCGTTAAAAGGGAAGATACATGTTCCCTGCCTTTGTTGGTTAAAGGTTAACGTTTGTTTTCGCGGTTTCTGTGTATTTATTAACCACAGCATGACGGAGTTTCCATGAGTAAACCAGATGATAAAACTACAGAGATTTCTGCAGACACGGAGAGTATTGAAGCTGAATCGTCGTCTGCGGGGGGCATTCAAAATGGGCAGGGAGATGGAGCCGGCGGATTTATTATCCTCTTCTTCATTATCGGTTTAGTTGCAAGTCTTATTATCGGATGGGTGGTTTTTCCGAAACTTCTTTACTCACAGAAAGCGCAACCGATTGATTTTAACCATGCCCTCCATCTGGAGGCGGTCAGTGATGGATGCGAAAGCTGCCATATCTTCCGCGATGATGGAACTTATGCCGGCGTTCCCGGCAATGCTCAGTGTGTTGACTGCCATCAGGAAGTTCAGGGGGACAGCCCGGAAGAGAAAAAATTTGTCGATGAGTATATTACCAAAGAAAAGGAAGTTCCCTGGCTCATTTATTCAAAACAACCGGACTGCGTATTCTTCTCCCATGCCGCCCATGTAAAAAAAGCGAAAATGGAATGCGTAACCTGCCATGGACCAATCGGTGAATCAACAAGCCTGAGAGTTTATGAGGAGAACAGGCTTACCGGGTACAGCCGCGATATCTGGGGAAAGAACATTGCCGGAATCAAGAGAGAGACGTGGGACAGGATGAAGATGGATGATTGCGCGGAATGCCACGAAAAGGCAGCCGGCAAAAAGTCAAGCGTTCAGACAGATAAAGAAGCATGTTTTGTATGCCATAAATAAAATGTATTGAACCAATTTAAAGAGTTCGTTCGTTTTTCAGGTTTAAGGGGAAGAATCAATGAAAATAGACAGAAGATGTTTCTTGTCACTTGGAATTGGTGGCGCTGCCGGTATAGCCCTTTCACCATTACCCTGGAAGCTGGCGGATGACAGCGCCATATGGACACAGATGTGGCCCTGGACTCCTGTCCCTGCGGATGGTGAAGTAACTTATGTGAAATCAGCATGTACGCTTTGTCCCGGCGGTTGCGGGATCTCTGTCCGCAAGGTTGGAAACAGGGCTGTCAAGATAGAGGGAGCAGAAGGACATCCTGTAAATGACGGCGGAATTTGCCCTCTGGGCCTTTCGGGCCTGCAGCTTCTATATGGTCCGATGCGTGTTAAGACTCCCTTAAAAAGGGCCGGTGAAAGAGGAGAGGGAAAATGGGTAAAAATATCCTGGGAAGAGGCTATCGCAGAAGTTGCAAAAAAGCTGGGTGATCTCAGGGAAAAGGGAGAATCAGCCTCCGTTGCCTGCATTTCAGGTTCTGATAAAGGAACGGTGCCCGCGCTCTTTAAAAGATTTCTTTCCGTGTACGGCTCCCCTAATTTTATGCGGATGCCGTCGATTCAGGACTCTTATGAGATTGCCAATAACGTTTCAATGGGATTTATTGCCCAGACCGGATTTGATCTCGAAAAAGCCGACTTTATCTTAAGTTTTGGAAGCGGATTGATTGAAGGCTGGGGATCGCCTGTTCGAATGATAAGAGCGAACAGTTCCTGGCGCAAAGCAGGCATCAAAGTTGTCCAGGTTGAACCCCGCCTTTCAAACAGCGCCGCCAAATCCGACAAGTGGATTCCGGTTAATCCGGGAACTGAATACGCTCTGGCTCTTGGTCTTGCCCATGTTATAATAAGAGAATCCCTTTACCGGAATGATTTTGTTCATGCCGCCGCTTCAGGGTTTATCAGATTCAGGGATCTTGTCCTTTCAAGCTATTCTCCCGACAGTGTGGAAAAAATAACAGGAGTGAAAAAAGAGACGATAGAGGCTTTGGCCTCGGATTTCGCAAAGTCTGAAAGACCTGTTGCAATCTGCGGCAGAGGTCAGGGTAAAGCCCATAGTTCCCTTGGCGAGTTGCTCGCCGTTCAGGCATTAAATGCTCTTGCAGGGAATATAGGCAAAGAAGGGGGAGTTTTTGCGGTTAATGATCCGGCATATATTTCCTGGCCTGCATATCTGGCTGACGAAGTCGGCGCTGCCGGAATTAAAAAAGAGCGAATCGACGGCGCCGGAAGCATAAAATATGGATTCGCAAAAAGCCTTACCAACAGGTTCGCGGGCGCCGTCAATTCAGGGTATCCCGTAAGCCTTCTTTTTGTTCTGGAATCAAATCCGGTATATTCATTGCCTGATACAAAAGCCGTAAAAGATGCTTTCAGGAAGATTCCTTTCATTGTCAGTTTCTCATCTTTCATGGATGAAACCGCATCGAATGCGGACCTTATTCTGCCGAATCATATCTACCTCGAACGTTATGAAGATGTTCCGGCGACTGCCGGCCTTTCAAAACCTGTTGTAAGCCTTTCAAAACCTGTTGTGAGCCCGCAGTTTAACACGAAACATGCAGGGGATGTCATCATCCTTATTGCAAAAGAGACAGGTTCGCCTGTTAAAGACGCCTTCCCGTGGGATAATTATCAGGCGTGCCTTGAAGGAACAGCAGGCGATAAGTGGAAGAGCCTGAACGAAGAGGGCTTCAGTTCTGATCCTGCATTTACCGCCCAGGTTATCAATACTGCTCCCGGTAAATTTGATCTTTCGGGCGGAATTTCCGATTTCACAACGCTCTTTGCTTCTGTAAATCAAGAAGGAGACCCCAAGACTTATCCTCTGTTTCTCATGCCTTACGATTCATTCAGGATAGCCAGCGGATACATTGGTGACCCGCCTTTTTTAATAAAAACCGTTGAAGATACTGTTATTAAAGGAAAGGATATCCTTGTTGAGGTAAATCCGGAAACAGCCAGAGCGAACGGACTTTCTGCCGGGAGTTATGCCACTCTCAAAACGCCGAAAGGAAGCGCAAGGGTTAAAATAAACCTGTTCGAGGGAATCATGCCCGGTATTGTAGCTATGCCAAGAGGCCTTGGCCATACCGCATATGACAATTATCTTGCAGGCAAGGGAATAAATGTAAATGAACTTATCGGAATGCTGGAAGATCCTGCTTCCGGACTTGATGCGGCCTGGGGAATCCGGGCCAATCTGATCAAAGCCTAATTTAGAGCATGAGGTTCTGATGAAAGAAGAACAAAATAAAGAAAAAGCTAAACTATTTGGAATGGTCATTGATCTGGACAAGTGCACCGGTTGCGGAGCCTGCATGGTTGCCTGCATGGCTGAAAACAACGTACCTTTCAAGGAGGATGAGTCGAAGAAACTTGACAGCATCACCTGGTTGCGCGTTTACAAGCTGACAAACAGTAAACCGTTTCCGGAGACCGAAATCTGCTATCTTCCCAGACCCTGTCAGCACTGCGGAGGAAAAGGGAACCACGGCCATTCGCCATGCGTATCCGTCTGCCCTGCAACGGCAACAGATTACAGCAAGGAGACTGGAATTGTAAGCCAGATATATACCAGATGCTTCGGATGCAGGTACTGTATGGCCGCATGCCCGTATCACGCAAGATATTTTAACTGGTGGGACCCTGTCTGGCCGGATGGTATGGAGAAATATTTAAGCCCGAATGTTTCGGTACGCATGAGGGGCATTGTTGAAAAATGCAGCTTCTGTTTCCACAGGTATCAGATTGCCAAGGACAAGGCTTATTACGAAGGTCGCGATGAGTTGGAAGAAAATGAATACCAGACCGCCTGCACTCAGGCATGTCCGGCCAATGCCATTACTTTCGGAGATCTCAATAATCCGGGACATGCGGTTCATGAACTGAAAAAAGATAAGAACGCATTCCGGCTTCTTGAAAGACTTCAGACGAATCCCAAGGTGTATTACCTATCGAGCAGGGAATGGGTAAGACGGGCAGGCGATAATTATCTCGAAAAGGAAAAGAAGTGATCCGGCAGCATTCGATTATAGTAACTATTCAGCCACAGATTCAAACAGATGAACGCAGAAGTTTAGACAAAAGACTGTCTGGCTGTTAGCTGACAGCCTATCTATCTGCGGATATCTGTGAAAATCTGCGGCCTGATTTATTAAAAAACAGCAGAAATTGAGGAGTAGGGAACATATGGATTCAGCATTAATACCCAAGGGAGTTAAGCGCTGTCCGACATGGCAGTTTGCTCTGTGGATAGGCGCAGCCGGCGCTGTACTTTTATGGGGCGTTTTTGCCATGCTGCTTATCTGGTTTAAGGGACTCAACCAGACCAACATGAATGATTCTTACGGATTTGCATTGTGGATCTGGGCCGATCTTGCGGTCATAGCATTGGGAGGCGGAGCGTTTTTTACGGGATTTCTGAGGTATATTGTTGGGAAGGATGAACTGAAAAACATAATCAATTATGCCGTTCTTATCGGATTCATCTGTTACAGTTCAGCGCTTCTTATCCTTGCCATTGACATCGGACAACCGCTGAGAGGCTGGTTCATTTTCTGGCATGCAAATGTTCACTCCATGCTGACCGAAGTGGCTTTCTGCCTTACCTGCTATTTTGGTGTTCTGACCATAGAGTATGTTCCGCTTATTCTTGAAAACCGCCAGATAGACAAGGTTCCATTCTTCCACAGGCTTGGGCATAACATGCACGAGATAATGGCAGTTTTCGCTGCGACCGGGGCTTTTCTCTCCTTTTTCCACCAGGGCTCACTTGGCGGAGTGTCAGGAGTTCTTTTCGGGCGCCCGTTCGGTTACAGGGAAGGACTATTTATCTGGCCGTGGACATTTTTTCTCTTCACATGGTCGGCCGCAGCATGCGGGCCCTGTTTTACAATTCTGATCACCAAAATTACCGAAAAGATAACCGGGAAAAAACTTGTAAAGCAGAATGTGATTGAGCTTCTGGCCAAGATTTCAGGCTGGATGATCGGAACATATATAATAGCAAAAATAATAGATACCTGGTACTGGGCCAAGGTTACGGCTCCTGCAGCCGGGTTCAACCTCATGGATTTTTATTCAAACAACCCGTTCTACGGTATCTGGATACTTATACTTGAAATCGTTATCTGCGGAGTCGTTCCGGCAATAATACTTATATCTGAAAAAGGGCGTAAAAACCCGGCCGCGCTCATGACCGCCGTGGTTCTTGCGGTAATAGGACCATGTGTCAACCGATGGGTAATGGTTCTCCAGGTAATGGCTGTGCCTGTATTGACCTTTGAAAGCTGGGTCATGTATTATCCAAGCTGGCAGGAGGTTGCCACAACAATTCTTCCTGTTGCTTACGGTGTAATTCTTATATCCTTGTCATACCGCTATCTGCCGGTATTCCCCCAGGAGCAGGAGCTGAATCCTGAGGCTTGATAATTACGGCTTTATTTGGAGGTAAAAGATGTTTCCTTTTTGTTTTGAATGGATTTGGGATATGTCCCATCTGGTTTTTATGGGTGGACTCTGGTACGCTCTAACAATTATAGGCCTCGGGATGACTTATTGTATTGGCAAGGCTTTTTATGATACGTTTATGAACAAGGGCAAAGATGGCCATCACCATTAGAATGTAAATATAGTTAAATCAAAAAGCGCTTGCCCCTGTGATTTCCGGGTAGGCGCTTTTTTGTTTTATAGCGATTGCCGGAATATTGTTATGAATTCCTGCGGATCGCATACGCACCCATAACCAAACTATATTTATGACTTTTACTATAAGGAAACGAGGAAAAGAATGGATAAAATAATTGTTGAAGGCGGGCATCCCCTGAAGGGCGAGGTCCGGATAAGCGGCGCAAAAAATGCGGCTCTTCCCATTCTTATCTCTTCGCTGCTTGCCGACGGATACTGTACCTATTCCAATGTTCCGAATCTTAAAGATGTTGAAAGCACAAAGGAACTGTTAATAAACCACGGTGCCAGAATAGAAACTGATGAACACACCGTTAAAATCGATTCCGCAGGTCTCAACAACTACGAGGCGCCGTACGACCTTGTAAGAAAGATGAGGGCATCGATCCTGGTGCTGGGGCCTCTTGTCGCAAGGCTGAAAAAAGCAAGAGTTTCACTTCCGGGAGGATGCTCGATAGGCGCGCGTCCCATTAACCTGCATCTGAAAGGACTTGCAGCGCTTGGGGCAAAAGTCGAACTGGTGCACGGATATGTTGAAGCAAGCGCTGAAGTTTTAAAAGGCGCTGAAATATTTTTTGATATAGTAACAGTTACGGGGACTGAAAACCTGATGATGGCCGCCGTCCTTGCAGAAGGAACTACTGTTATCCGGAATGCCGCAAGGGAGCCTGAAGTTGTCGCCCTTGCCGATGTTCTGAATAAAATGGGGGCGAAAATTGAAGGTGCAGGCACTTCTGTATTGAAAATAACGGGCGTTCCATCCCTTAAACCAGTATCCGTATCCATTATACCTGACAGGATAGAGACCGGCACATTCATGGTATCCGCAGCTCTTTCCGGAGGAGATATAAAGATATTAAACTGTGAACCGTCGCATCTTGAATCTGTTATTCACAAGCTGAGGCTGACCGGATCTGAAGTTAAAACAGAAGGCAATACGATAAGCGTAAAGGGAGGAGATAAGATCACAAGCATAGACATAAAGACTATGCCCTATCCGGGATTTCCCACGGACATGCAGG
Source organism: uncultured Desulfonema sp. (assembly GCA_964402865.1). Taxonomy (GTDB): domain Bacteria; phylum Desulfobacterota; class Desulfobacteria; order Desulfobacterales; family RPRI01; genus RPRI01. The sequence goes on from CAYODW010000020.1 coordinate 14,023, forward strand.
CCCAGTTCATGGTTCTGATGTCAATTGCGAAGGGTTTCAGCGTGATATCTGAAACTATATTTGAAAACAGGTTTATACATGTAAGCGAACTGAAAAGACTGGGAGCCGACATCAGGATTTCGGGAAACACGGCCATGATCACAGGTGTTCCGGCGCTGATGGGAGCTCCGGTAATGGCAACGGATCTTCGTGCTAGCGCGTCCCTGATACTTGCTGGTCTTGCCGCCTCAGGAACAACAGAGATCAGCCGAGTGTACCATCTTGACCGGGGGTACGAGGCGATTGAAAAAAAATTTGCTTCACTCGGGGCAAAGATAAAAAGAGTAAAAGCATAAATCAGGCCGCCGATTTTCGCCGATATCCGCAGATGTTAAGTAAAAAGGGTTCAAGGATTTGATGGGTCTGGTGGAGATTGAAAAACAGCCGACGGCCTAAAAGTCTTCAGTCCAAACTTCTGTGTTCATCTTTGTCCCCAATAGAAGTTTCTCAACTTATGCAACCGGAAGGTTAGCGCATGATCCGCGATATTTACTTTCGCCCTGTCATTCCTCTCCTCTTATCCATGATTGCAGGCCTTTCATGCGGCATGTGGTTCCCATGGCACAGCGTATGGGCATATCTTGCCATAACCTGCTGCGCCGGCATTCTGACCATCAGGATAATCAGAAATAAGACGGCGGCTTTTTTGCCTTTGCTGCTCTTTTTTTCTCTCGGTTATCTCTCTATTCAACCCTGGTTTCCCGAAACATTTCCTCTCAACCATATCTCCCGCTACACAGACAGCGGTCCAGTCGAAATATCAGGTCGTGTGACCGAAAGCCCGGAAATCAGGAATAACAGGTTGTCTTTTGAATTATCAGCTCAAACTATCCGAATTGACGGTAAAATTATTCCTGTTTCAGGGAAGGTCAATGTCAGAGTTTTTAAGAACATCCCGGATATATCAACAGGTGACACGGTTTTTTTCAAAAGCGGTATCAGGTCTGTAAGAAATTTTAACAACCCGGGAGGCTTTGATTATAAGAGACATATGGCATTTAAAGGCATATATGGTACGTCATATGTTGCGGGAGATGAGATCAGAATTGAACGGAATGAAGAGGATATGAATCGGGGAAGAGTGATTGAAAATGTGCGTAAAAATTTTTCCCTTTTGATAGAGAATTCCACTCCTTCCGGTGAAGCAGGAGTATTAAAGGCTCTGTTGATAGGAGATCAGAATTCCATTTCCCCGGAAGTCAGGCAGGCTTTTAACCGCACTGGTACCAGCCATGTCCTTGCTATTTCAGGTCTTCATATAGGAATTGTTGCAACGGTTTCGTTTCTGTTATTCAAAAAAATCCTTTCTTTTTTTAATTTGTTTCTCCGGAACGCATGGACAAGAAAAGGAGCGGCGATTCTATCCATTATCCCTGTGTTAATATACGGGCTTCTTGCCGGTATGTCGCCTTCAACCCAGAGGGCGGTCATCATGGTTTCGGTTTTTCTTACGAGTTTTTTAATTGAGAAAGAACATGACGTACTAAATACTCTTGCTGTTGCCGCAATGCTTATTATCGCTGTTCATCCTCCTTCCCTTTTTCTGATATCTTTTCAACTCTCTTTTTTATCGGTTTTATTCGTCATTCTTGGATTGGAACAGACGCTTTACAGGAAAAATAAACAGACTGATCCGGATGAGGGATGGCGTCTCAGGATGCAAAAAAAGACCGCCGCATTTTTTCTTGTTTCATTTTTTGCCGTAATCGGAACGTTTCCGGTTGTCATGTACTATTTCAATCAGGTTTCACTTGTCGGGCTTGCTGCAAACTGCATTGTCGTGCCGTTAACCGGGTTTGCCGTGGTGTCGTCAGGGCTCCTCTCTTTTTTTGTCTATCCGGTAAGCAGCCTTGTTTCCGTATGGCTTATAAAAGCAAGTTCGGTAATTTTAGGGATTTCGCTCGAATTTATAAAGTATTTTGCGAAACTGCCTTTTGCTGCGGTAAAGACCGTGACTCCTTCTTTTTTCGAAATAGCATGGTATTATTTACTGCTGGGCACTTTTTTTCTTATTTTAAAGAGGAAAAACAGGAAAATCGGAAAAGAAAGAGAAGGGAATGTTTTTGAACCGATTAAACAAAGAGCGCCGTTTATTATATTGGTGCTTTTGATAATTGCCGGATATGCGGATATATGGTACTGGCTCGATAAGAGGTTTCTGCAAAAAGATCTTAAAGTTTCGGTCATTGATGTCGGACAGGGAACTTCCGTGCTTCTTGAGCTACCGGGCGGCTATAATGTTCTTGTTGACGGGGGCGGATTTTCAGATAACTCTCTGTTTGATGTCGGAGAAAAAATAACGGCTCCTTTTTTGTGGCGCAAAAAGATAAAGAGCGTGGAGACTCTTGTTCTTTCACATCCGAACAGCGATCATTTGAACGGCCTCTTGTATATAGCTGAAAATTTCAATGTAAAGGATATCTGGTCAAACGGAGAAGCTGCTGACAGCCTCGGATACAAAAGACTGATTGAGATTATTAAAGAGAAAAACATAAAGATGGAAGATTTTAACGAAATAAAAAGGGACAGAATGATAAACGGAACCTTTTTTCAGATTCTTTATCCCGAATCGGATTTTAAAGAAAAAAAAGAGAAATGGCGGGAAGGCGATAACAGCTCTCTTGTTTTAAAAACAGTATTCAGATCAAAGTCATTTCTTTTTACGGGAGATATAAAAGAAAAAGGCGAATCCGATCTTCTCAGGCTGTCCGGAAATCATTTGAAAAGCACAGTTCTGATTGTTCCGCATCATGGAAGCAGGTCTTCCAGCTCGGATAAATTTATTGATATGATTGACCCTGAGATTGCAGTCATACCGGTCGGGTGGAAAAACAGGTATAGATTTCCTCACCCCGAAGTTCTTAATAGATATAAAGAAAGAAGGTGCAGGATATTGCGCACTGATGAAAATGGCGCTATTATAATGTCCACTGACGGAAAGTCTCTTGCAGTCGAACCAACGATCATTGATGGAAGTTCATGAATATAAAAAACAGCCTTGATAAACTTTATCGAAAATATAATAAAAAAGAGTATGTGCATCCCGACCCGCTCGAGTTTCTCTATAATTACCGGTATATCAGGGATCGTGAAATCGCGGGCTTCATAGCATCTTCGCTTGCATACGGAAGGGTTGCACAAATCCTGAACAGCGTTTCAGGAGTTCTGGATAAAATGGGTTCTTCGCCTTATGCGTTTCTTAGTAATTCGACATTATCTTCGTTGGGAAAAACATGCGGAGGATTTAAACACAGGTTCGCGGGAGACGAAAATTTAACGGCTATGCTGACCGGTTTAAAGCAGGTTCTTGACGAATACGGATCTTTATACGCATGCTTTTTGAAGGGAGTCGGACAAAAAGATGAAACGGTTTTAAAGGGCCTGGAATTTTTTACGGGGAAGATAATTTCAGGCTGCTGCGGCAAGCCGGGGCATCTTATCCCTCTGGTCACAAAGGGGAGCGCCTGCAAACGGCTTAATCTTTATTTGCGCTGGATGGTCAGAAAGGATGATGTCGATCCAGGTGGCTGGGAGAAAATTCCGACCTCCATGCTGATCATACCACTCGATGTCCATATGCACAGGATAAGCCGTTTAATAGGATTTACGGACAGAAAGCAGGCGGATATGATTACTGCTCTTGAGATAACATCCTGCTTCAGGAAGATTGCGCCGGAGGATCCCGTAAAATACGATTTCGCATTAACCCGTTTCGGAATAAGAGCCGACATGAGTATTGATGACTTTTTAAAAAAAGTTCGTTAAAGAAACTGTCTTAAAACCAGAATCGGATTATAAAACAAAAGGAGGCAGATATGACAATCGATCGTTTAGTTATGGCTTTTGCAGGAAGTTTTGTATTAATCAGCCTGCTTCTTGCCCATTTCCACAGTCCTTACTGGCTTTGGTTTACTGCATTTGTTGGAGCGAATCTCCTTCAGTCCGCTTTCACAGGGTTCTGTCCTTCTGCCAAGCTTATGAAGGCCCTTGGGGTTAAGCCAGGGAAGGCGTTTGATTGAACCGAAACAGCAGAAGCATTTCCTGATTAGAGAAAAGCGCTTGACAATTATCTTTTCCTTATATAATTAAAAAACAACTTGTTAATAATGACGGCTTTGTAAAAAGACAGAGTTTGCCTTTTAATGTCATTCCCGCGAAAGCGGGGCACATGGTGAAGCGTGAGCGCTATCCAGTCTATTCAAATAGTTCTGGACTCCCGTTTTCACGGGAGTGACAAGATTCCGTACTTTTTACAAGTCCAACAGTAATTATATTTAGGATAGAAAATGAGTTTTAATCTCTGGTGCTGGTGGTGGCATAAATTTTAAAGCCGGCCAGCCAGTCTGAATACAAAATATAATTTTTCAGAGCCTTGGGCGGCTTTATGCTAAAGACGAAGGTGCAGCCCGAGGCTCTTTTAATTTTAAAAGCCTGGGTTGCAAAGACCCCGGCTTTTTTTATTGATAATGGGAGAGAGCTTGCATAACCGGTTATTGTCATGTCTGGGTATGGGTGCGCATTCATACCGCATGAAATTTATTATGAGCCTTCGAGACGCCCCCTGACTGAATACAAAAAATTGTACAGGCGGAGACTTTAAACGGCTTCGTGACCGTCTATCCATGGGGGCTGTTCGGATATAATGGATGCGGATATGCCGCTGTTGACGAAGGGTATGATCTGATTCATGCGGATTGCATGCGTGCCCATACCCGACATGACAAAAGATCATATGTATGCAAAGCACTTAATGGAGGTGCTAGTGGTAAGGAAAAAACTGATGCTCGGCAATGAAGCGATAGCACAGGGGCTTCTTGAGGAAGGATGTGCTGTCGCAACTTCTTATCCGGGGACTCCGGCTTCGGAAATTCTTGTATCGCTGTCACGGATAAAGGAGGAGAATTCTCTTCCCGTACATTCCCAGTGGGCAGTGAATGAGAAGGTTGCTTTCGAGATCGCCTATGCCGGATGCATGGCTGGACTGAGAACCGCTGTCAGCATGAAGCAGGTTGGGCTTAATGTGGCGTCGGACCCTCTCATGAGTGCGGCATACATGGGTGCGAATGGAGGTTTCATAGTGATAAGCGCGGACGACCCGGGGCCTCATTCCTCCCAGACCGAACAGGACAGTCGCCTTATGGCAATGATGGCAAAAATTCCTGTTCTTGATCCTGATTCTCCGGCTCAGGCGAAAGAGATGATATCAATCGCTTATGAGCTTTCGGAAACTTTCGAAATTCCCGTAATGCTTCGTCCTACCACAAGAGTATGCCATTCACGCCAGGACATACTGGTTAAGGATTTCGGCTCAATTGAGAGAAAGGCCGATTTTAAAAAAGATCCGGCAAGATGGGCTGCAACTCCTAAATTCCGTTTTAAACTTCACACGGAGCTTGAAAAAAAACTAGAAAAAATTGCGGCCTTCAAAAAGACCGCTCCGGTGAAACTTAACAAGAAGGTTGTTTCCGGAAAAGCGGTTGTTGTGTCGGGAGTTGCCGCAGCTCATACAAGGGAAATTATGAAGGAGCTTGGTCTGTGGGGCAAAATTGCTGTTTTCCAGGTAATCCAGCCGTATCCTCTTCACAGGAAGTTCATATCCTCCGTCTGCGCAGACTATGATGAAGTCCTGGTCATAGAAGAGACAATGCCTGTGATCGAAATGCAGATTGCAGACAGGACCAGGGTAAGAGGTAAACTTAACGGTTTTGTTTCCCGCGTCGGAGAAATTCTGCCTGAAGCCATAGAGCGGATGTTGAATGGCTTTGCAGGATTAAAGGCGGACAAGATCACAGTTCAATCGCAGCCGGGAAGGCGCCCGACGCTTTGCGCGGGATGCCCGCACAGGGCTAGCTTTTTCGCGATAAAGAAGGCTGCACCGAAAGGAATTTATACCAGTGATATAGGTTGTTATACTCTGGGGCTTAACCTCGGCGCGGTTGATACCGTTTTATGCATGGGCGCTGCAATCAGCCAGGCAGAAGGTTTCTATCATGCATATAAAAATGAAAGCAGAATGCCGGACATAGTCGCCACAATAGGCGATTCGACCTTTTTTCATGCAGGCATTCCGGCATTGATAGATGCCGTGGTGCAGAACGTGCATTTTACACTGGTGATCCTGGATAACAGGACAACCGCCATGACAGGAAACCAGCCTACGCCCGCATCGGGATTCGGCGCATCAGGGGAAACGCTTGAATCTGTGAACATCGAAGCGCTTGTCAAGGGATGCGGGGTGAAGTTCTGTAAAACCGGCGATCCATGTAAAATCAAAGAATTTATTCCGCTTGTCAAAGAGGCGGTCAAGTACGCAAGAGATAAAGGGCCTGCTGTTGTGGTTGCAAGACATCCGTGTCTTATAGGCAGGAAAAGTAAGGAGGAGCGGGTAAAAAAAATCTTTGTCGAAATAACGGAGGATTGCGAGGGGTGTGAATATTGTGTCAGACATTTTGAATGTCCGGCTATTATCTTTGACAATGATAAAAAACGGGCAGGCATAGATTTTTTTCTTTGCAGCGGATGCGGCGTATGCGTGCATGTGTGCCCCAAAAAGGCAATAGTGATAAGATAAGGATTCGAGGGTTCAAGGGTTTGAGGGTTCGAGAGAAGAACTAAAATTAAGGAGTTTTTTGTGAGAAAGTCGATCAATCATCAAATTGTTATAAGCGGGGTAGGAGGCCAGGGCGTCCTTTTCATCACAAGGCTTCTTGCCGAAGCTGCCATAATGAGAGGCTGTCAGGTTTTTACTTCTGAAACACATGGAATGGCGCAGCGGGGCGGAACGGTTCTTTCCCATCTTAAAGTTGGCGATTTTTCCAGCCCCCTGATAAGGCCGTTTCAGGCGGACGGGCTTATTGCGTTAAAGCCTGAAAATATTGCTCAGCACGGTTCTTTTTTAAAAAAAGGAGCCTGGATTTTTGTAAACGGCGGCAAAAAGCCTGATACCGGATTTTATACATATTCCGTTGACGCCGATGCTCTTTCCCTCAAAATAAAGAATCCGAAATCTGTTAACCTTATCCTTCTCGGATTTGCGCTTAATGGTCTCTTCTGCACCTTTGAAGATATAAAGCAGGTTCTTGCCGGTCAGCTTAAAGGGAAAAAGGAGATGCTTGACGCTTCGGTCAGAGCGCTTGAAACAGGTTATAAAGCGTCTGAAAAAATATAAGGAGTTTTATAAATGGGTTTTATTCCAAATGATCTTACAGAGGAAAGGTTAAAAAAAATACAGGCGGAAGGACTTAAGTGGACTATTTCGCATGCCTATGCCAACTCCCGGTTTTACAGGGGAAAACTGGATGATGCCGGCATCAGTCCAGGTGATGTGAGGGGAATGGAGGATCTTGAAAGGCTGCCTTTTACAGACAAGGAAGACCTGCAAAGCGGATATCCTTTTCCTCTCCGCTCGGTTGATTTTAAAGATATCGTGCGCGTCCATGCTTCTTCAGGCACAACCGGCAAGCGTAAAGTGCTCTGCTACACTCAGAAGGATATCGACATCTGGGCCGATATGTTTGCAAGATGCTATGAGATTGCGGGACTGACCCGCGAGGATCGTGTCCAGATTGCCGTAGGGTACGGCCTGTGGACTGCGGGAGCCGGTTTCCAGGCCGGATCGGAACGTTTCGGGGCCATAACCATTCCAATGGGACCTGCCAATGCGGATATGCACTGTGATATGCTGGTTGACATGGAGACCACCGTTTTCTGCGCCACGGCATCCATGGCCCTGCTTATGGCTGAAGAGATTCACAAAAGAAATCTCTTTTCGAAAATAAAGGTCAAGAAGATAATCCTGGGAGCGGAAAGGCACAGTGATGCAATGAGAATGCGTATCAGGGAACTCATGGGTGTCGATCACATCTTTGATATTTACGGATTGACTGAAGTATACGGCCCCGGGACCGGGCTTGATTGCGTTTTTCACAGGGGGATTCACTACTGGGCCGACCGTTTTATTTTTGAAATAATAGATCCTGTGACCTTAAAACCGGTTCCGAACGGAAAGGAGGGCGAGCTCGTTGTGACAACCCTGTGCAAGGAGGCGAGCCCGCTTGTACGCTACCGGACCCATGACGTAACCCGCATGTTTGACGGTCCCTGCGAATGCGGCGTCCCTTTCCCAAGGCACGACAGGATTCTGGGCCGTACCGATGACATGTTTATTTACAGGGCCGTCAATATTTATCCTAGCCAGATAGACCATATCTTAAGCCGTATAGACGGGATCGGCAGCGAATTCCAGATTCATTTAAAACACCTTGACGACGGACGGGATATGATGCTTCTTAAGGTTGAAAGAAAATCGGGCGCTTTGCCTGAAGATGATCCGAAGCTTTCTGAACAGGTGGCAACCGAAATTCGCAGAAAGATACTTGTAAGATCAAAGGTTGAAATTATTGATTACGGATCTCTTCCGCGTACGGAAAGAAAGAGCAAGCGGGTTTTTGACAACAGGAACGGAGATATAAGGAATTAAAAAATCTTCGCTTGAATCTTTCAGGCTGAAGAACTCTATTTAAACAAACGACTAAAGGAGGTTTTGACAATGAAATTTAAAACAGCACTTATTCTTGCAGGATTGTTTCTTGCGCTTGTTTCAACAGGCATTTTCATGCCTGCAACCGTTTCAGCAGAACCTATCACCCTGACTTACGCGAACTTCCCGCCGGCGCCGACATTTCCGTGCGTACAGATGGAGAGATGGAAAACGGAAGTTGAAAAGAGAACAAATGGAAAGATTGCCGTCAAGACATTTCCGGGCGGGACTCTTCTCGGTGATAAGGAGATGATGGACGGCGTTATAGCGGGGCAGGCAAATATAGGCAATCTCTGCATGGCTTATCAGCCGGGCCGCTTTATAGTCACAAATGCGACAAGCCTTCACCTCGGGATACCCGATGCGAGAGTCGGAAGTCTTGTCCTGCTGGATCTTTATGAAAAATACAAGCCGGAAGAATTTGCAAAGGTTAAGGTATTAACCATGTTCACGACAGCTCCGGCAAATATCATGTCCAAATCTCCCGTAAGGAATCTGAACGACATAAAGGGGATGGACCTGAGGGCATCCGGAGGGGCTGCCCAGATTCTTAAGGCATGGGGCGCAAATCCCGTGGGAATGCCTATGCCCGCAACCGTTGAAGCTTTGCAGAAAGGCACGGTCAGGGGTCTCATTTCGTCCCTTGAGGCAATGAAGGATTTTAAATTCGCGGAGCATTGCCGGTATATCACAATGACCGAGACATCAATTTATCCTTTTGCCGTTGTCATGAATATGGAGACGTGGAAGTCACTTCCAAAGGATGTTCAGAAAGTCATGGACGACCTTGCAGTCGAGCAGGCGGAATGGACAGGCAATTACATGGATAACCATGTGAAAGAATCGGTGGAATGGTCAAAACAGAATTATAATGTGGAAGTCATTACCCTCCCGCCTGCTGAAAAGGCTGAATGGGACAAGAGGCTTCAACCGATGAACGACAAATGGGTTGCGGATGCCAAGGCAAAAGGTCTTCCCGCGGAAGCCATAATTACGGATATAAAAGCTTTGATAAAAAAACACTCGAAAAAATAGTTAGTTTCCATCCGGAAATGGCCCTTTTGTGCGATCTCGGTGTCAATCTTCGGGATTTTTTGTGCGGCGTACATTGCGTACGCCTCCGCGCAATCCCTTGATTTCCTTGAGCTTGCCCAAAATTGCCTATTTCCGAATTGGAAACTTGAATGTGTCCATATTTTGTTTCCGGACGGACACTAATTAATAGTAAATAGCGGATAGTAAATGGTGCATGTAAAAACATGAGAAAAATAAGGTAATTATGCACAAGATAAACGATCTTTTGAACGGTCTGCTGACTTTTATCGGCGGAATATTTCTTGTTGCCATGATTGTTCTGACCTGCGGCAACATCCTTTTCCGCATAGTCTGGATTCCGGTTCCGGGAACCTATGAACTGATGGGCCTTTTCGGCGCAATAGTTACTGCTTTTGCTCTGGGGCAGACACAGTCAAGAAGGGGTCATGTAGCAGTTGATGTCCTGATAAATACTTTTTCGGCAAAAACAAAGAAAACCCTGAAGGTAGCAGGAGATCTGATCTGCATGATTTTTTTTCTGATTGTTACATGGCAGCTTGCAGTCAAAGGAAATACTTTGTGGAGGACAGGAGAGCTGACCGAAACCTTAAAAATTATATATTATCCTTTTATTTATGCCGCGGCATTCGGGTGCTCGGTCCTTGCGCTTGTCTGTTTCGGTGATCTGCTCAGCGCCCTTTTTCCGGGAAAGGACGGCGGCAAATGAACCTCGCTGTTGAAGGAATTGTCGGAATCGCCGCCCTCATGCTTGTAATATTTTTCCTCGGTATTCCTGTCGGGTTTGCGATGGGTATAATAGGATTCATCGGGTTTTGTCATGTCGTTTCCGTCAAGGCCGGGATTAACATGGTAAGCTCTGTCATATGGTCTACATTCTCCCAGCATGGCCTTACCGTTATCCCGCTTTTTATTTTCATGGGTCAGATCGCTTTTTATTCAGGTGTGAATGAAAAGCTTTACAATGCGGCCTACAAATGGGTGGGACATATCCGGGGCGGATTGGCTATGGCCACAGTAATGGCCTGCGCTGCCTTCTCTGCCATCTGCGGTTCCAATGCGGCTACCGCGGCCACAATGTCGACAGTTGCTCTTCCGGAGATGAAAAAATACAATTATAACCCTAAGCTGAGCGCCGGGACCGTTGCCTGCGGATCGACCCTCGGAGTTGTTATCCCTCCGAGTGTGGTCCTGATTGTAATAGGCCTTTCCACGGAACAGTCTATAGCAAAGCTATTTTACGGAAGCATTTTTCCGGGCCTTGTTCTTGCGTTTTTTTTTATGGTAACAGTCTATTTAGTCTGTACCGTGCATCCTGAATGGGGTCCAGTCGGCCCCGAAACCGGGCTTGCTGAAAAAATAAAGGCTCTTTCAGGGGCGCTTGAAATGATAATTCTTTTCATGCTTGTAATGCTCGGACTCTTTTTCGGAGTGTTCACTCCCACGGAAGCCGGCGCCGTGGGTTCGTTTTTTGCCATAATTATAGGCATTGTCCGGCGGGGTTTAAGCTGGAAAGGTTTTCTTGCGTCCATATCCGATACGCTGAGAGTATCCTGCATGGTCATAGTTATTATTGCAGGCGCCGTGATATTCGGGCGCTTTCTTGCCGTTACAAGAATACCCTATGATATTGCCGACTGGGTTGTGGCGCTTCCGGTTCCAAAGACATTCATAATGCTTATAATTTTTATTATTTATTTAATCGGCGGGATGTTCATGGATGCCCTTGCTCTTTTATTGATAACCATCTCAATTTTCTTTCCTGTGGCAATCCAGCTCGGATACGATCCGCTATGGTTCGGTGTAACGATAACGGTCATCACGACGATGGGCGCTGTCACGCCTCCTGTCGGAGCGACTGCTTATGTCGTGGCCGGCATGGCGAAGAGTATATCTCTAAATGATGTTTTCAGAGGAGTAACATATTTTATGCCGGCATATATCATATGCGTATTATTACTGATGCTGTTTCCCGAAATAGCAACATTTCTGCCGGAGCTGATGAAGTAGATAAGTGACGGCGATTTTTTATTAAAGATTTTCGAGTATCTCCCAGCGAAGATAGTTCGCATCGATATCCTGTTCCACTTCGGTGAGGCGTTTTTGAAGCGCGGCAATCTCCTCTCTGCTCTTTTTGTAGAAGAAAGGGTCAGACATGGCTGCGTGGAGAGTTTTCTGCTCCGATTCAAGTTCGTCGATCCTGCGGGGCAGTTCCGAGAGTTCCCGCGATTGCTTAAACCCGAGCTTTCCCGGTTTTGTTGATGGTGAGGATTGCCGGGTTTTTACGGCCTCTTTTTTTTCAGGCGGTGTCTCCGCAGGTTTGGTCCTTTGAAGCAGCCAGTCATCGTAGCCTCCGGCATATTCGGTCACAAGTCCCATGCCTTCAAATACAATGGTGCTGGTTACAACGTTATTTAAAAAAGACCTGTCATGACTTACCAGCAGAAGGGTCCCTTTATAATCAAACAGAAGCTCCTCAAGAAGTTCGAGAGTTTCGGCATCCAGATCGTTTGTGGGTTCGTCAAGCACAAGAACATTGGCCGGTCTGGCAAATAGCCTGGCAAGCAGAAGCCTGTTTCGTTCTCCGCCGGAAAGCACATGAACAGGGAGGCGGCATCTTTCCGGGGAAAAGAGAAAATCCTGCAGATGGCTTATCACATGGCGTTTCTGGCCGTTGAAGATTATAAAATCGTTGCCCTCGCCGATGTTTTGAACCGCGGTTTTCTGCTCGTCCAACTGAGCTCTGAGCTGGTCAAAATAGGCCACCTGAAGCTGAGTGCCGTGACGCACAGTGCCGTTGTCAGGAGTGATTTCTTTTAAAAGGATACCGAGCAGAGTGGTTTTCCCCACACCATTGGGGCCGATGACACCAACCTTGTCCCCGCGCATTATGGTGGTGGAAAAATCCCTGAGAATTGGGGTCTGTCCGTAGGAATGGTTTACCTCCCGGGCTTCTATAACCAAGCGGCCGCTCCTTTCGGCCTTCTGGAGCTCCAGCCGGACATTGCCTGCTTTTGTGCGGCGGGCTGCGGCTTCCGCGCGCAATTTAAGCAAAGCCCGGACGCGGCCTTCATTGCGTGTGCGGCGGGCTTTGACACCCTGCCTGATCCAGACCTCTTCGCGGGAAAGTTTTTTATCGAAAACCCGGTTTTGCTGCTCTTCCGCTTCAAATGCGGCTTCCCTGCGTTTCAGATAGGAGTCATAGCCGCAGTCGTAAGAGGTCAGGCGGCCTCTGTCGAGTTCTATAATACGCGTGGCTATCCGTTTTAAAAAAGCACGGTCATGGGTAATGAAAAGCAGGGTCTTCACATGACGCAGGATATACTCTTCCATCCAGAGGATGGCATCGATATCCAGATGATTTGTGGGTTCATCCAGCAAAAGGAGATCAGGTTCCCGGGCAAGTGCGCGGGCAAAAAGCGTTCGCCGCTTCATGCCTGCGGAAAGGTCGGCGAACCTCTTTTCAGGATCAAGGCCGGTCCTTGACAAAGTGCTTTCCACCGCCTTCCCCTTTTCACCTAGACCCCTTGCTACCATTTCGAAAATCGTACCGTCTGACCCGGGAGGCACCTCCTGTTCCATGGCCGCAACGGTGACGCCCTGCTGACGCCAGATATCGCCGCTGTCGGGCAGAATGGCGCCGCACAGAAGCTTCAGCAGGGAAGACTTGCCCGCGCCGTTTCGTCCCAGCAGGCAGATACGCTGCCCTTTTTCGATTTGAAGATTAATATTGTCGAGCAGGGGAGCGTCACCAAATCCCCAGCATACGTCACGCACAGCTATCAAGGACATAACAATCCATTAGCAAAAAGGGGTCCAGGATCCAGGGGTTCAAGGGGTTAAGTGTTTTTCACTCGAATCCCAGAACCCTTGAATCCTTGAATCCTGCTTCTCCTTATCGAATCAGTTTAGCGGTAATTTCTGCGACATGCTTTCCCTGAAAACGTGCGGCGTCCAATTCGTTTTCACTCGGCATACGTTCGCCCTGCCCGCCGGCAATCGTTGAGGCTCCATATGGAGAGCCTCCGGTTATTTCATCAATGCGCATCTGTCCGGCAAAGGCATAGGGCAACCCGACGACTATCATGCCGTGATGAAGAAGGGTTATATGAAAACTTAAGATTGTCGATTCCTGGCCGCCGTGCTGCGTTGCGCTGCTTGTAAAGACACTTCCAACTTTTCCGACAAGCGCCCCTTTTGCCCAGAGTCCTCCGGTTCCGTCAAGGAACTGGCGCATTTGCCCGCACATGTTTCCGAATCGTGTTGGAGTGCCGAAGATTACGGCATCTGCCGCGGCAAGATCATCAACTTTGCAGACCGGGATATCGGCGAAACTTTTCTGGGCTTCCAATGCGCCCATTTTCTCAAGGACATCTTCAGGCAGGGTTTCCGGGACTCGGCACAGATAAACATCGGCGCCCTTTACCTGTCCCGCGCCCTCTTTAATGGCTTCAGCCATTTTCTTAACATGGCCGTAAAGCGAGTAGTAAGCAACTAGAATCTTCATCGCGAACCTCCTTATTATTGGTTTTGATCTAACCCCTCAGCCTCATTCTTTTACTTTTCCCACAGGGGAAAGGTAAATAGTAAATTCATCTATGCCGTCGATCCTCAGTAATCTGTCTATTGCTTCCTGATCATAAGCACCGATAGCACATGTTCCGGCGCTAATAGCCTCACAGGCCAGGTAAAGATTCTGACAGGCGTGTCCGGCGTCAATAGCAATCACTTTATGCGCGGCAAGATCATATCGCCATTCCATTCTGTAAGGTATGGCAGTCCATAGGAATGTTACGGCGGCTTTGCCCGGATATGGCTGTCTGTATGCGGCTTCCACAATCTTTTCTTTAAGACGATCTTCAGTGAATTCAAAAAGAAGCCGGTGTTCCAGAGGGAGGTAGCGATATATGCCTTCTTCCAAGCTTTCAATATTCAGAACGCAGAGATAGGTTTCAAGGGCATGACGACATCCCGCAGAAGGGACTGTTCTGTAAGCATGGCCATGATCGATTATTTTCCGGATGCCCTGCGTTGCCCAGAGAAGAAAAGAAAGTTCATCCAATGTAATTGGCTTATTCAAGAAAGCTCTGCGGCTTTTGCGGTTTTTAATCGCATCCGAAAGTCTTATGTCAGGAATATTTTTTAATGCATTAGGCTTTGAAAGTTCTGTTATAACGGCATTATCGGCATAAGGTTTTTGAATCGGGGGCGAATCAACGCCCCTGTTTTGATCGGTCTTTGAAAAATCTATATGCTTCCGGACAGTATCTTTGAGAAAATATCTGTATTGATGCGTTAAAGATTTATCCATTGCATGCACCTGCCTTGAGATCTTTGCGTGCTCTCCCTTTTGTCCGGGCATTGTCATTCCGAACTGTAGGAACCGGGAGACGATATTTGAGTTTTTTTATAATGTCGCATAGTTTAATAAATTCGTCAATTAACGATTGCAGACAACCAAATGCCTTGACACGAATGCCCGGTTTTTTTATAACTTCAAGGGAGTAGCCTGTATTTTATCCTTTCCTAACACACTCAAACAAAAGAGGTCTCTGATATGAAGCTGAAACCAGAATTAAATAAGATTATCATCGGGTTGGCTGTTTTCTTTGTCCTCTTCACTGTTGCCGGTTTTTTTGTCCTGCCGCCGCTGTTAAAAAATGTATTAACTCAAAAGCTGTCTGAGAACCTCCATCGCGAGGTGACAATCGGTGAGATAAAGATCAACCCTTTTACCCTGAAAGTTAAAATAAAAGGCATCTCAATAAAAGAGCCTGAAAGCCCGGAGACCTTTCTATCCTGTGATGAGATATTTGCTGATTTCGAGAGCCTCTCCGCTTTCAAAAGAGCGATTATTTTCAAAGAGATTTATATAAAGCAGCCCTTTATAAATATTGCCCGTAATCCTGATTCAACCTTTAATTTTTCCGACCTTATTAAAAAAGATGAAACAAAAAAACAGGAAGAAAAGAGCGGGAAGCCGTTGAATTTTTCTATAAGCAATATCCGCATTGAAAACGGAAGCATGGATTTCCTGGACGGACCAAGGCAGACAAAGCATACGGTAAGGGAGTTGAATATCGGGGTTCCGTTTTTCTCCAATATAATTTATCATGTAAATACCGATGTCGAACCGGAGCTTTCAGCAAAAATCAACGGAACGCCGCATGAAATCAAGGGAAAGACAAAACCTTATGCCGATTCCTTGGAGACTTATTTTGATATTAATATTAAAGATTTAGATGTTCCTTATTACCTTGCTTATATCCCGGTTAAAATGAATTTTCAGATTGTTTCAGCATTGCTTGATACCGATGCTAAGATATCTTTTATTCAATCTGAAAACAAAGAGTCCTCCTTTAAGATATCAGGGAGCATATCTCTGAAGAATATAGCGATTGATGATGAAAAGAAAAATCCCCTCTTGAGGCTTCCGATGTTCGGAATCTCAATATCAGAGTCGGAACCGCTAGTTAAAAAAATTCATCTTTCGAAAATTTCGATTCAGTCTCCCGAATTGGAAATGCGGCGCGAAAAAAACGGAACTCTGAATCTTCAAAATCTTTTCCCGGAAAAAAGAAGCGCTGAAACGGCCTCCATAAAGAAGAATGATTCAGATCCCTTGTCCCTTAAGATCGATGAGATACAAATGACTGACGGAAAAATCTCTTTTTCTGACTTCTCACAAAACAAACCCTTCAGGACGATTTTAAATCCTATAGAACTGAAGGTAGTCAATTTAAGCAACGGGAAGGAGAAGAAATCAACATATTCCTTATTTATGAAAACGGAAGCCAAAGAGGATATTAAACTCGAGGGTGAATTTTCAATGGACCCCATCCGGACGGAAGGTGTTTTAGATCTCGCATCTGTCCGGTTGAATAAGTATGCTCCCTACTATCAGGATAAAATTCTATTTACCATAGAGGACGGGCGCCTCAATTTTTCAACCCGATATAAGTATGTAAAAGGAGAAAAAGAGCCCGATATAAGTCTGTCAGAGATGTTTTTTAAGATAGGTTCTCTGCGTCTTAAACAAACGGATGAAAACAGCGACTTTATGAAAATTCCCGATTTTTCAATCACGGAGACTGACATTGACGTTGAGAGAAAGAATATCAAGGTAGGAGGAATTTTCACTAAAAAAGGCGATATCAACATAAAGCATTTCAAGAACGGAGAGGTCAATTTCCAGAAGCTGATTGCACCTCAGCCGGCTTCGAATGAAACGACGCCTGATGTGCGGGCTGCAGAGGAGTCAGGCAAACCTGATGAGAAACCATGGATGGTATCTCTAAAGAACATATCAGTGGATAATTATTCAATCAGGGTTGAAGACCAGATGCCTTCAGAACCCGTAACCCTGACTGCTCAAAACGTTAAGATCAGGGGAGAAAATATTTCAACGGCCAAAAACAGTAAAGGAAAACTTAATCTCTCCTTCCTTTTGAATGGAAAAGGAACCCTTTCTGCCACGGGAACAGTGGGGATTGATCCGATGGCCGCGGATTTAATGACTCAACTTAATGGTATCGAGATCACACCCCTTCAGTCCTATTTTACGGATAAGGTGAAGATCACCGTAACAGGAGGCTCTATTTCCACAGCCGGGAACCTCTTTTTTTCTTCCAATGAAAAAAATGAAATAATGGCCGGCTATAAAGGGGAAGCCTCTTTATCCAATTTCTCTTCGATTGATAAACTGAACGCAGAGGATTTCCTGAAATGGGAATCTCTTTCTTTCAGTGATATTAATGCGGGATTCAATCCTCTCTTGATTGATATCAAAGGGATCTCTCTGACCAATTTCTATTCCCGGGTTATCATTAATGCCGATGGATCACTCAACCTTCAGGCAATCATGGAAAAGGGAGAAGAAAAAAAAGAAAAGGGTCCCGCGAAAGATATTAAAATAGGTACAATTACCCTGCAGGGAGGAAGAATCGATTTTTCTGACAGATCTCTCAAGCCCGAATACTCCGCTAAACTGGCTGAAATAGGTGGGAGAGTGTCGGGGCTTTCTTCTGAAGAGACAACAATGGCAGATGTTGAACTCCGCGGGAAACTCGATGATTATGCCCCGCTCGAGATTACGGGCAAGATCAATCCTCTGAAAGAAGATTTTTATGCTGACATAAAAGCCAGATTTAAGGATATGGATCTTAGTTCGACGACTCCTTATGCAGGGAAATATGTCGGATATACAGTAGAGAAGGGCAAACTCTCTTTTGACCTGAAATATCTGATCACCAACAGAAAACTCGAATCTCAAAACTACATATTTCTGGACCAGTTTAACCTGGGGGATAAAGTCGACAGCCCTGAAGCAACAAATCTGCCCGTCAAGCTTGCCATAGCCCTTCTTAAAGACCGGAAAGGTGAAATCAAGCTGGACATTCCTGTTACAGGGAGCCTTGATGACCCGGAATTTAGTATATGGAAAATCATCCTGAAGATACTCGTTAATCTGATCGCTAAAGCGGCTACATCACCTTTTGCACTTCTCGGATCTGTGTTCGGCGGAGGAGAAGAGCTCAGTTTTGTAGAATTTGACTACGGGCGCGATACCATTACGGAACAGAATATGAAAAAGCTTGATACAATCGAAAAGGCTCTTTCGGACAGGCCCGCACTCAAAATGGATATCGAGGGTCATGTGGATATAGAGAATGACAGGGAAGGATTAAAGCAGTATCTCTTTAATAGAAAACTCAAAGCGCAGAAACTCAAGGAAATTATTAAAAAAGGAGGATCAGCCGTTCCGGTTGATGATGTTCAGATAGAAAAAAATGAATACGAAAAATACCTGAAGATGGCTTATATGGAAGAAAAATTTCCAAAGCCTAAAAATGTTATCGGCATGGTAAAAGACCTGCCTCCCCCGGAAATGGAGAAATTGATGTTTACCAATATTGAGGTCAAGGAGGGAGACTTAAGATCCCTTGCTGTTCAACGGGCGTTGAAAGTAAAAGAGTCCATTTTAAAATCGGGAAAGGTTGAACCGGAAAGAATATTTATACTTGAACCGAAATCGCTTGCACCTGAGAAGAAGGAGAAACTGAAAGAGAGTAGGGTCGATTTAAAACTTAAATAGTTTCCATCCGGAAATGGCCCTTTTGTGCGATCTCTGTGTCAATCT
>CAYODW010000020.1:32802-33082 GCA_964402865.1 uncultured Desulfonema sp.
AATATTTATCCTTGAACCGAAATCGCTTGCACCGGATAAGAAAGATAAGCTTAAGGATAGCAGGGTCGATTTAATGCTTAAATAATTGACCATCAGCACTTTCGAGCGACCCGATACGGGTATTTGTTCCTTTTGCCTTGGCCCCCGACCTGCTTTGGAAGCGGCAACGATTTGCCCTGGTGGCTTGCCTCTCACAAAGAATAATAAACGAATGGAATATTTTGGGGATAAAGAATGTTGGAAGTTATTGGATCTGCCTTTCTCTTGCCTTAAATAAAGC
>CAYODW010000021.1:0-32323 GCA_964402865.1 uncultured Desulfonema sp.
ACCTTATGAAACCGACCGATGTTGACGAATTATTATATAAACTTGAAGACGCTTTTAAACGGAAAAAAATTCAGGAGCAGAAGATAAAGCGTCTCGAAGAAGAGAAAGAATCGGGAAAGGGATGATATGAAAAGACGGATATATGCTAACCTTCAGAAAAAAATTATCTTCATCACTCTGCTGGTTTCATTTATACCCCTTATATCTCTCAGTATTATAATTTACTACCAGTTTGCCCAGGTTTTCAGGAATAAAATTGAAGAGCAGATCGAGTACCGCGCCAGAGTCCAAAGTAATGCGATAGAGCTTTTTCTGAAGGAACGTACATCCATCCTGCTGGCCATGGCCGATACTTATGATTTTGATTACCTGGCGGAAAAGAACAATCTGGAGAGAATTTTTAAAATAATGAATCACAGGGTCGGCGGTTTCATTGATCTCGGTCTTATAGATGACGCCGGTCGTCACGTCGCTTACTTAGGCCCCTACAATCTTATCAGCCTCAACTACTATTCTCAACCTTGGTTCCGTGAGGTTGAAAGCAAGGGCGTTTACGTGAGCGATATCTTTATGGGTTACAGGCGGGTACCTCATTTTATTATCGCCCTCCAGCGTCAGGAGAATAACAGAAGGTGGATACTGAGGGCAACAATAGACTCCGATGTTTTTGAAAGCCTCGTCCGTGCTGCACAGGTTGGAAAAACAGGCGATGCTTTTGTTATCAACAAAGAGGGCATTCATCAGACACACATGCGTTTTAACGGTGAAATTCTCTCTAAATCAAACCTGGATCCCACTCTCTTCGGAGAGGGAACGACAGTTCTGGAAAAAGAGGACAAGGGCGGCAAAAAGATATTGTATGCGGGAAGCTGGCTAAAAAAGAACAGCTGGCTTCTGGTAATAAGCCAGGATGCGTCGGAAGAGATGACCAAGCTGTTCAAAACGAAAAGGATAGAAATTTTTATAGTTGCCTCAGGTTGCTTGATGATCATCCTAACAACTATCTTTACCACCCACCTGACAATAAGGCGCCTTGAAACAGCGGACAGAAAGATGAACGAATTGAACGCGCAACTCGTACATTCGGACAAACTGGCTGCTCTGGGGAAGATGGCTGCCGGCGTTGCCCACGAAATCAACAATCCTCTTGCAGTAATTGCCGAAAAAACAGGCTGGATGGAGGATCTTCTTACAGAAGAAGAGTTTCAAAAGAGCCTGCATCTTGAAGAGTATAAAAAATCGCTTGGAAAGATAGAAGAACATGTTGAGAGGGCGAGAAAAGTAATCCACGGCATGCTTGGATTCGCACGCAGGATGGAGCCGCATCTGGAAGATGTGGAAATAAACAGAGTTCTGAATGAAACAATAACTTTTCTGGACAGCTATGCAAAGACAAATAACATTATAATTGAAAAAGACCTGATGCCAGATCTCCCCATCATAGCAAACGACCGCGCCGAGCTCCAGCAGGTGTTTCTAAATCTTCTAACCAATGCTGTTGATGCGATAGGAAAAGATGGGAAAATTTTCCTGACCAGCCGCAGGATCGATTCTGAGATTGCAGTCAGTGTAAGAGACAATGGCCCCGGTATTCCAAAAGAATATCAGCCCCGGGTTTTTGAACCCTTTTTCACCACAAAACAGTCAGGGAAGGGAACGGGACTCGGCCTGTCGGTCACATATAACATTGTCCGCAACATGGGAGGAACTATTACTCTAGATAGCGAAGAAGGTAAAGGCTCAACATTCACCGTGAGATTGCCGATTGTCGTTCCGGAGAAAAAATAAGGAGGTTATGATGGAAACCTTCAGGGTTTTGGTAGTAGATGATGAAATGGATTTCCTGGAAACAATCGTCAACCGGTTGCTGAAAAGAAAAATTGAAGCAACGGGAGTTCCCGGCGGAGAAGCTGCTCTTGCTCTGATGAAGGAAATAAATTTCGACGTAGTTTTGCTGGACATCAAGATGCCGGGTGGAATGGATGGCATAGAAGTGCTGAGAGAGATTAAAAAGATGCAGCCTTTGACAGAGGTAATTCTCCTGACCGGGCACGCATCAGTTGAAACCAGCATTGAGGGGCTGAAATCAGGCGCCTTTGATTATCTTATAAAACCTGTAAAGTTTTCGGAACTCCTTGAGAAACTTATCGCCGCTTTTGAAAAGAAGAATGCTCATGAACAGAAGATTCGCGGCGCAAAGATCCGGGGGATAATAAGTTTTGAATAAATTAAATGCTGAGAGCGATAAAAGGAGGTTTGAATGAAGGTATTAACAGCAACAGACGGTTCGGAACATTCAATGAAGGCAGTAAGGCGCGCCATTGAAATGGCCGAAAAGGAAGGGGCGAAAATCACCCTCATGTCGGTGGCCTATTTTTCAAAAAGCGACTTTGATGACATGCCGCCTGATATCCAGGAAAAACTGGAAAAACAGGCAAAAGATGCCCTTAACAGCGCAAAGGCCTTATTTGAAGAAAAGGGAATAAAGGTCGATTCCATTCTTGAGACAGGTGTTGTGCCGGCAAACAATATTATAAGGAGAGCGAAAGAGAACAAATTCGATCTCATCCTTATGGGAAGAACGGGCTTAACCGGTTTCGAGCGGGCTATAACAGGTAGCACAGCGGCTAAAGTGGTGGCACATGCACCATGCAGTGTAAGCATAATACAATAAATCAAGGAGGATAATAAAATGCGCAAGTTGTTGATAAGATTAACAGGAATAATGGCCATGGCATTTATGGTTCTGCCGGATGCTGTTATGGCTGCAGGAGAAAAGGCATCCCTTCTTGTGATAGTGGCCGATACCCGCAAACTATCCGGCTGGGAAGCATGGTTTGCCAATCTCTATAACGAAAGTCATATATATTTTACAATTGTCACTGTTGTAACCATTCCGATAGTCGGAGTCCTTCTTGGTCTTCTGGCGGACTTGGTTATGACGCATATAGGAATCGATCTGAAATCAAGGGAATTGTCTGAACACTGATATTCTACCAATGAAATTAAATCGGGAGGTTAAATTATGGATTGGTTATATGTTTTAATGCCCATTTCGGGAGTAACAATATTCTGGCCCGGTCTGATTATCCTTGGAATCGGGGTTGGAATAATAGGCGGTTTCTTTGGTATGGGTGGTGCCTGGATGGTGACGCCGGGGCTCAACATCCTCGGTTTTCCCATGGCTTTCGCCATTGGAACCGATATAGCCCACATGGCTGGAAAGTCGCTCATTTCCACCATGCGGCATGGCAGGTTCGGGAATGTAGATTACCGGTTAGGTGTTATTATGATAGTCGGCACCATAGTCGGGTTTGAGTGCGGTGCCCAGATGATCATGTGGCTGGAACGGATCGGTAAAGTGGAATTCATAGTCCGCTGGATGTATGTCGTGCTTCTTATACTTATAGCATGGATGGTCTTTGCCGACGTGGCAAAGAAGAGAAAAAAGGAACAAGAGGCAAAAGCAAAAGGCCAGGAGGTTGATAAACTTGCCACTGGTATTGAATGGCACAAGACCTTCCATAAGCTTAAAATACCCCCTATGGTGCATTTCAGGTCGGCCGGATTTACCTGTTCCGCCTGGTTACCCATCTTTATCAGTTTTGCTACCGGATGGCTGGCAGGTATCCTGGGCATCGGCGGAGGCCTGATACGTATGCCCGCGCTTATCTATTTTATCGGTTGTCCAACACATATAGCTGTAGGAACAGACCTATTTGAGGTAATGATATCTGGTCTTTACGGAGCCGGCACATATACTTTTAAGGGCAGAACCGAGCTGCTCGCAGCCCTGATAATGCTGTGCGGCGCTGCCGTGGGAGCTCAGGTCGGTACAGTGGCAACAAAGTATATAAAAGGATATGGAATTCGTATAGCTTTCGGAATTGCAGTCATAGGCTGCTGTATTTCTATTATCATGAAGCTTATTCCACGTTATATTGCCGGAACCAAATACATAATGGATGTTTCTTCAACCGTTCTCATACTCGGACTTGTTGCTTCTCTGTCTCTTTATATTTTAGTCAGAATGATACAGGGCGCTAGAAACGAGATCGCCGTAAAGAAAGGGAGGGCTTAGCATGAGAAGGCATACTATTATAAAGAAATCCAACTTATTTGCCATAATGACTGTTTTATCTTTCGGGTTTCTCCTGTCCTGCGGAAAACTGGGAAATGTGGATCAGGGGAGGGTTATCGAATTCGACAAGGAAAAAGGAATTGTTACTCTTATCAGAGATTATAAGGCCGACCCGATGAAACCTGACTATACTCATTTGCCGCCTTATACATATGAGATGCCGAAGGATCCTTCGGAAATAGGAGCTCTTCCTAAAGCTGGAAAACGTATGAAGCTCGATACTGAAAAAAAACAGATAGTCATATTTGATACTGCGACACAGAACTTCAAGACCATAGACTACATTCTGATCTCTCAAGCGGAAAAGGTAAACAGTGATGATCCGCAGGTCTATGACCAGGCAGCGGACAAACCCAGGACATTTCCCATGATAGACAGGGAAAAGAAGACCGTAACAGTCTATTCGAAAAGACAAAAAATTCTCACCACTTTCTCTCTCCCTGATGAATACTTCGCGCTTCCGGATAATACCTGGGATTCCGGAGATGAAGTCCGCATCTATTACAAGACGGAAGGAAAAGCGAGAAGATTTATGAACATCAGCAGAACGGATATTTTCAAGAAATAAAATATATAGACTGAAGGCTGAAGACATTTAGACTTAAGGGATTTCCTGATGTTTTTATCGCTTTTCAGCCTTCGGTCTTCAGCCTAAATTCCTTGGAAGTAGTTGTGGTAAATATGGAAAAAACAATACAAACAAGAAGCACCTTAGGGAAAATAGCAGCATTTCTTTGTATTCTCTTCAGCCTGTCAATTCTTGATACAGTGATAGCCGGGTTCAGGGAATCCTCAAATGTATTTGATCTTCTTCCCGGAACAACTGTTGAAATCAACGGATTAATAATGGGAAAAATCGAAGACACCCGGGAAATCACATGGACGGGCGACTCAAAGCATATTCTGCTGACTATAGATTCAATTCAGAAAGGCCACTGGTTTGGGGATAACATGTGGCAGGGGCGGCTGACAATAGCTCCCGATATAAAGGCGGGAGAATACAGCCTGACGGTAGGCCTTGAAGGCGTAAAGATGCAAAAATCCGGTAAATTTCTTATAAGAGTTTATAAAGATTATGCAAGTTATCGCCAAAGCTTCAAGTCTTTCATAAAACGATACCTTGATGTATCGCCATGGATTATGGCGGCTTTTTTTTCCATTTTTGTTGTTTCTGCCTTCGGATATATGCTTTTCCTCTCCGGGAAGATTGAACAACTTATGGCCAAACAGGGAAAAGCCCTTGTTTACAGAGTAAAAAATGGTGAAAATGGATGCGAGTTATCTTTCGGCCTTGGTACCAGAAACGGTATCCGGGAAAACACCAGCTTTACTCTTTTTAATGAAGAGGGTAAACCGGTTGGAACAGCGGTTGTTCAAAATGTTTCCGACACGGACTCGCTTGCAACTGCAGGGTCAGGCTGCACAGTCAAACCTGGGTATACTGTATCGCTAGCAGTCAGGTAAAAGATAATATAATTAGACAAACTCGGAAAAAGTCGATTCCGTTTTGCCGGACGGTTAGCTATTGTAATTGGAGCGTCGATCAGAAGCCCGACAGAGTTAAGGGCTTTTTATAATTGACAGAGCCATTTCCGGATGGAAACTTAACCATAATTTGTGTATAATGTAACCGCTATGGGAAAAACAGATATGACTATACGCCTGTTACTTGTCGATGATGAAGAAGATTTCAGAATAACTCTGGCAAACAGGTTAAGAAGAAGAACCCTGGATGTTACGGATGCAGGCAGCGGCGAAGAGGCGCTGGAGATTATCGGGAAAAAATCTTTCGATGTTGCCATTGTCGACATAAAGATGCCGGGGATAGATGGAATAGAAACCCTCAGGCTAATCAGAAAGATCGATCCGCTTATGGAAGTTATCCTTCTGACAGGACACGCGTCGGTTGAAGCAGGTGTCGAAGGCATGAAATACGGCGCTTATGATTACGTTATCAAACCGTGTAACGTCAATGATCTCATAGTCAAGGTCGATGATGCCTTCCGCCGCAGGATGTTTGAGAAAGGGCATGTTCAGGAAAAACAGTAATGTTCAAAAAGCTGATTTTTTTTAAACGGGATAAATCACAAAAAGAATCATCTTCCGGGGATAACCTGCCTGATCTGTTTCGCTTTAAATATTCCTGTTTCAAAATGCTGCTCGATTCGAATGCCGAATTTTTAAATGTAATAACAGATATAGAAGAAAAACTTCTGGGGCAGCAGGTCTTTGGAATGTCGTACGTCAGATCCAGATCTGCTAAAGCTGTATTCCATGCCCTCCGCATGATCAAAAATTTAGATGACCTCTCGGGCCACCGTTACTCACCTCTGTTTGATATCCTCGAAAAGATCAACATGAAAATAAAAGAGATTATCGGCAGGAAAAAAGAGATTTTAATTTCAGAATTAATTTTACCTTACTCTGCGATAAATGCGGAGATGATGGACTGGGTAGGTGGAAAAAATGCCAATCTGGGAGAGATACACAGCAGGATCGGGCTTCCTATTCCCAGCGGATTTGCAATAACAACAAGAGCTTTTGAGTCCTTTCTTCTCAATTCAGCGCTTTTCGATGAGATAAGCAACAAAAAGATGAAAATTGATCCTGACAACCCTGAAACCATCAATACTACCAGTGATGATATCAGGCAATTGATCATATCAGCCGATTTGCCTGCTGTAACAGAAGAGGCTATTCTCCTTGCCTATGCAAGACTTGCCGAGGAAACTTCGTACGGAAAAATTCCGGGCTCCTCACTTCGGATATCGATGCGGAGCAGCGCTGTCGGAGAGGACAGCGAGTTATCTTTTGCCGGCCAATACTTATCCGTTTTAAACGTGCCGCAGGAACATCTCATCAGGACATATAAGGAAATAGTCGCCAGTCTTTACACTCCCCGCGCAATCTCTTACAGGCTCAACAAAGGTATCAGGGACGAAGATATCGCCATGAGTGTGGCCTGCCTTCAAATGGTGGAATCCGTTGCTAGCGGTGTAACGTATTCAAGAAATCCCCTCAACATGCTGGAAGAGAATATCATTATAACCGCCGTATGGGGATTGGGTCCCTATGCCGTGGATGGAGTCATAACACCGGATACTTACACTGTCAGTAATAACGGTCAAACAATATCCTCCGATATCTCCCTCAAGAGAGTTCAACTGGTCAGTAAACCGGATGGAGGTTTGATGGAAATTCCTGTGGCAGACGATCTTCAGGACAAACCATGTCTTTCTGCTGAAAATATAGCAGTTCTTGCAGACTACGCCCGGAAACTGGAAGATCATTACGGTTGTCCTCAAGATATTGAGTGGGGACTTGACGGTAAAGGATCTATTTTTATCCTGCAAAGCCGCCCCTTGCGCGCAGAAGATTCCGGTAAAAGCTATCCGGTCATCCCTGTACAGACAGGATACCCGCTGCTGATTGAAAAGGGGGTAACTGTTTCAGGAGGAGTAGGTTTCGGCCCGGCTTTCCATGTATCTTCAGAAAAAGACCTGTTGAATTTTCCCGATGGTGCAGTCCTGATTGCCCGCCATTCTTCTCCGATGCTTGCCATGGTCATGAAAAAAACCACGGCAATCATTACCGATATGGGAAACATAGCTGGGCATATGGCCACTCTGGCGAGGGAATTCGCAATACCCACTATCGTGAGCACCAATGTGGCCACATCCGTAATACCTGAAGGCATGGAAGTTACCGTGGACGCTTATTCCGGAAGAGTGTATCAGGGAAAAGTGACGGAATTGGAGGCATACCAGATTGCAGGTGAATTCCCGATGAAGGAGACCCCGATATACAGTGTTCTGAGAGAGGTAAGCGATTGGATAGTCCCTCTGTATCTTCTTGATCCCGTATCGCCGGATTTTGCTCCTCCTTTTTGCCGGACCCTGCACGATATCAGCCGGCTGGTTCATGAGTTCTCCTATGCTGAGATGTTTAAATTAAGTGATTTTGTTTCCGATAAAAAAGGGATGGCCTTTAAATTAAAAGTCAATATCCCGCTTGATTTGTATGTTATCGATTTGGGTTCCGGCGTGACGGAAAACAGTGTGAATCTCAACAGCATATCCCCCGATAAGATCGCTTCTGTTCCGTTTAAAGCCCTTCTAAAGGGGTTAATGAATAAGGATTTTCAGCAAAACCAGTTGCGCCCTGTGGAGTTTAAAGGTTTTTTATCCGTCATGAGAGAGCAGATGCTCGCACCTCCATCCTCTTCTGAAAGATTCGGTGACCGCAGCTATGCCATTATTTCAGATAAATATCTGAATTTCAGTTCCCGCGTCGGATATCATTACAGTATCATAGATTCCTACTGCAGCAGGACTGTTAATATGAATTATATATCTTTCTCTTTCAAGGGGGGGGCTGCAGATGACGTCCGGAAAAACAGGCGTGTAAGGGCTATCGCCAGGATACTTCAATCGCTCGATTTTGCTTCAGAGGTCACGGGCGACAGGGTTAATGCAAGGTATCAAAAACACGAGATCCATCTCATCGAAGAAAAACTGGACATAATCGGGCGACTGCTTCAGTTTACCCGCCAGATGGATATGCTGATGATCAATGAAGCCAGTATCGAAGTACTGGCTGAAAACTTCCTTAAAGGAAATTACAATCTTGAGAAAATAATTTCCGGAAAATAGATAGACCTTCAACATATTTTACAACCTGTAAATAAAACTGACACCTTCCCTATCAAAAAGACCTGCGGTATCTTATTTTTGCCATACAATTCTCTTTGTTTTTAACACCCGGGTGCAATTATTGATATCTCTTCTGACTCTGGCATATTAGTTGCTGTCTACATGCTATTCTAAAGGTGATTTGCGGCGGATTTTTTCGACTGACTCCGAGCCTTATTCTTTTGCGGGCTCCGCTGCGGATGTTTTTTATAGACCGGTAAACTTAACAAATTGGAGGTAACGAATGAATTTCTTCAGGCAATGGGGTGCGTTTATGATGGTGGGCGCAAGAGCCCATGCACAGTGGGAAATTGATGTCTCAAACACCATTCTGGGGAGCAAGAAAAGGCTGGCGGTTCTGGGCCTGTTTATTATCCCGATTATACTGGGAGGATTCGCCTTTGCAGATCAGCTCGGAGAGGCTCTTCCTCAATTTCTGGGAGGTAAATCAGCTTACAGTCCCGCGTTTTTTACGCCGGGTATTTTCATCGCTTCCATTCTTATCGGTATAGGCGCTGGACTTATTACAGGATGCATAGGTGCCGGCGGAGGTTTTATTATCGCCCCTGCGCTTATGAGCGCCGGGATAAAAGGCATTCTGGCCGTTGGAACCGACCTTTTTCATATTTTTGCCAAGGCAATCATGGGTTCCGTTATTCACAGAAAACTCGGTAATATTTCGGTTGCGCTGGCCCTGATATTTTTAATCGGCGCCATGGTTGGAGCAACAACCGGGGGGGTGATAAACCGTGTTCTCTACGATATAAATCCCCTATTAAGTGATACGTTCATAACTGTAATATATGTTCTGATGCTCGGCATGTTAGGGGCGTATTCTCTTTTCGATTTTCTCAAAGCAAGAAAACGGCCTGACGCAGGCAGTGATGCCCACGGAGGAAAATCGGAAGGGGCGGATCTTGGAAATCTTCCAAAAAAGATTCAGTCATTTAATATCCCGCCCATGATCACATTTGACCAGGGTGTTGTGCCAGGAGGACGTAAAATATCGGCTCTTTTTCTTATTTTAAGCGGGGCGCTTGTCGGCTTTTGCGCGTCCATCATGGGCGTTGGAGGCGGATTCCTAACTTTTCCGATATTCGTTTACGTTCTCGGCGTTTCTTCCCTTACGACCGTAGGCACCGATATTTTCCAGATTGTTTTTACCGCCGGTTATGCCGCTATCTCCCAGTATGCAATTTACGGTTTTATTTTTTACACCCTTGCGATGGGAATGCTCCTCGGTTCACTTATGGGAATACAGGTGGGAGCTATGGCAACCAAGGTTGTAAAAGGAATAACAATAAGGGGTTTTTATGCAATGGCCGTTCTTGCCGGTTTCACCAACAGGTTCTTTGCCCTTCCGTCAAAGCTTGCAAGCATTGATCTCATTCCACTCTCCAAGGAGACCGGCCTATGGCTCGACAGGATAGGGATCTGGTCTTTTTTCATAGTAATCAGCATTTTTGCGATATGGGTAATCGGTACCTTCCTTATGAATATAAAAAAGCTTAAGGGAGAGGAGGCAACATCATGATAGCGGATAAAAAGGAATTTTACGGCGGATTTGCATTACTGGTCGGGTTTTTTGCTGTTCTGGTCATAATGTTTTCTCCCATTTTCGAAGGGAAAAACGCTTTAAATTATCTCGACTCGTTATATAACACCATTTCAAAAGGTTCGGCATATTACATTCCGAAACTCAAAAAAGAAGTTGCTGATTTTAATGCAGAACCCATTTCAATAACCATAACCATGAAAAGCCCGCAGCAGGCTGAAAGAACGGCTCTTCTTTTTACAAAGAGCGGTGCTTCTGCCGATGTGTCCGGATCCGGAATAAAGATAAACGGTGATCTTAATAAAATTATGGAAAACTGCCTTGAGGATTCTGATAACATGTTCAACAATAACGGCAGCGCTGTTTCTGAAAAATACGGTTATCCTGAAAAAGAAGTCCTGTTCAACTGGTGGTCGGCAATAAAGGTTATGGACAAAGAATTCGGCAAACAGGATAAATTCAAGGAAATGAAGCTTATCGGTTCAGTTTCGAAAAAAGGAGTCGAATGCTCTTACAATTATTATAAAATCACCCCGAAAAAGATCTCCGAAAAACTTGGCATAGTTGTTTTTTCTCTTGTATTCTATGTTGTTTATACAATGTGGTACGGCTTTGCCATCCTCTTCATGTTTGAAGGATGGGGGTTAAAGCTATCGCATTAATGATTCTTGATTCTTTCAGGCGAAAAGGGCTATAGGTAGGTCCAAGAGACATGCCTGTGGCCCCTTTTTGTTCCATCTATTATTAATAGCCTTTTAGGGAAAACTTCAGTCGGAAGGGTTCCAGGGGTCAAGTATTCGAGGGTTCTAGAATCAATTATTAGAGCTTGCTTAATCCTCAATCCATCGGCTTGAGGCCGATGATATTTGACTTAATATCAAATATGATAAATTTTTCAGAAATTATAAATAAACTCCTGAAAAGAAATAAGCCGGAAGACGCTTCCGTCGCCGAAAACCTCCGAAATGATTTTAAGGCCCGCTATCACAGCTTCAAACTACTCTTAAGTTCCAACAACAAGGCACTCGATATCATGGCTGATATCGAGAAACTTCTCGAGGGAAGCCGTCTTTTCGGCATGTCACATGTAAAAGGCAACTGCACTGCCTTATCTGTCAATGTCTATAAAATGATAAAAAATCTTGAAGTTCTTGCCCCTGGAAAATATATAGAGCTTAATTTGCGGTTTAACGATATTCAGCAGCAGATAGATAAAATTCTTTCATTTAAAAAACCGGAAACAGACGAACCTCTCGTAGTACCGCTTGATTCCGTCAATAAAGATATGGCCGATGTTATTGGAAGTAAGATGGCAAACATCGGGGAGATGAAAAACAGACTGAATTTAACTGTTCCGGCCGGATTTGTTATTACATCGGCGGCATACAAAAAATTCATTTCATACAATGACCTTCAAGCCGAAATAGACCGGCTTTTTCAAACCACCGACACGGAAGATATGGAGCAGCTTTACACCTTAAGTGCAAAAATCCGGCAGCTTATAATCAGATCAGACGTGCCGGAAAATCTTTCTGATTCCATAACAAGATCAGTTGCCGGGCTTGAAAGAGAGACCTGCAAAAAAATCCGGCTTGCCTTAAGAAGCAGTGCAATAGGAGAAGACACTGCCGGAAGTTCTTTTGCAGGGTTATACCATTCCGAATTGAACGTAAGCTCGGATAACATCCTTGAAGTTTATAAAAATGTGATTGCGGGCAAATATTCACTTCCTGCGATAACATACAGATTTGAAAGAGGATTCATGGATGAAGATGTCCATATGTCGGTAGGTTGCATGGAGATGGTGGATGCCGCTGCCGGCGGAGTCATGTATTCGAAAAATCCTGTTGATATCAGTGATGATTTTATATTCATCAATTCGGCCTGGGGTCTTCCCAAGTCTGTTGTGGACGGGAGCGTTGACTGTGATCTCTTCGTTATTTCAAGAGATACTCCGATGAGGATAGTATATGAAGATATAAAATCAAAAACTAATAAATTTGTATGTTTCCCCCTGGAAGGCATATGCCGCATGGAAAATACTGAAGATTCAAAAGCTCTTCCGTCTGTGACTCATGAGCAGGCGTATAGCCTAGCCGAACTCGCGCTCGAAATCGAAAAGCATTACGGCTCTCCACAGGATATCGAATGGGCAATCACAGGAGAAGGAAGCATTTACCTTCTTCAGTGCCGTCCACTGCAAATAGTCCAGACAGGAGGGAAAAGCATACCTCCCGATATAAGGAAAAATGATCCGGATGTAATTGCAAAAGGCGGAGTCACGGCAAGCCCGGGCGCGGCCTCAGGTAAAGTTTTTCATGTTGACAAGGCTGTCGATATTCTAAGATTTCCTGACGGCGCTGTTCTTGTGGCAAAACAGGCTCTCCCCATGTGGGCGCCTCTCATCAGCAGGGCATCGGCCGTTATTACCGAGCAGGGGGGTTTTGCGGGACATCTTGCAAATGTTGCGCGGGAGTTCGGCATCCCTGCAATTTTCGGTCTTCCGAAAATTTATGACAAACTGAATGAAGACGGGATAGTCACGGTTGATGCAGGCGGCCTTGCCGTTCACAACGGAAAAATCGAATCGCTTACTGCCGGCTCCGGTAAAACAAAAAATCTGATGAGTAACAGTCCTCTTTATGAAACCCTGAAACAAATGAGCAGACTAGTAGTTCCGCTTAATCTTCTTGATCCCTATTCCCCTGATTTCAAGCCATCGGGATGTAAAACGCTTCACGACATTACGCGCTTTATCCATGAAAAATCGGTTCAGGAGATGTTTAATTTCGGGAAGGAGCACAACTTTTCCGAAAGGTCCGGAAAGCAGCTTGTTTACGATGTTCCTATGCAGTGGTGGGTATTGAACCTTGATGATGGATTTAAAGAAGAGGTTGACGGCAGATATGTCAATTTGGAGAATATCGTGTCTGTTCCGATGCTCGCGATATGGGAAGGAATCATAGCATTTCCATGGGAGGGACCTCCTCCTGTTGACGGTAAAGGGCTTATGAATGTTATGTTCGAGGCTACCCGAAACCCTGCTTTGGCAACAGGTGCGCGCAGTGTTTACGCGCAGAGGAATTATTTTATGATCTCGAAATACTTTTGCAGCTTAAGTTCGAGACTTGGCTTCCATTTTTCAATCATAGAAAGCATTGTATGCGACAGAACCGGAGAAAACTACATCAGCTTTCAGTTCAAGGGAGGAGCCGCAGACCACGACAGAAGGTTAAAAAGGGTCCTCTTTCTGGCGGAAATACTTGAAGAATGCGGGTTTAAGGTAACTGTTAAAAAAGACAGCCTTTTTTCAAGGATTGACAACAGAGACAGGGACTTCATGGAAAAGCGTCTGAAAGCTCTCGGGTATCTTACCATCCACACAAGGCAGATCGACATGATAATGGCGAGAGAATCGACTGTAAATTATTATAAAAATAAATTCAAAAATGATATCGACCTGATTATAGGCTAAGTTCAGTATTTAACTTGAATCATAGCATCCGGTTAATCGTCATTCCTGACTTCCCCTCGAACCCTTGACTCCTCGACCCCTTGAATCCTGTAATATTTATTATTTTGATCCCAGTTATATGATTTCATGATGATTGAGCAATGAATGCATAAACTGCCTGGTGTGCATTTCCATCCGTGACCTGAAGATTTCAACTACCTTTAACATCAAAGCGTGACCAATTTCAAAATCTTCCAGAAACAATTGACGCATCTGCTGACCTGAAGCAGTAATGATTGAGCTGGTTTCAGCACAGATTGCCGTAAAAGCACTTGGGTATTCACCTAATAAAGAAGAAACGCCGACTGTTCTTCCTGCAGAAACTTCATCCAGTGTCATATGTTTTCCTGAAGCAAAACTGCAGTTTAATAAAACTTCCCCGGAAACCAGCATGTATAAATGGGTTTTCTCCTGATTTTGCCGGAAAAGGATCTTCTCTTTGTCAAATGTTTCAAGATGAGCAATGGCGCCAACTTTTTCCAGCATGCCATCCGGCAGATCTTTGAGAAACCCTATTTTTTTAAGCAAGTTATTCTCAACCATTATTGATACCTTATTATTGGTCCTTTTAAATCACAAGGGCAAGATTTTCAATATCATGGATATCATCTATCAGTTCCGGGTTTTCATCCAGGGACTTCATTATCATCTTTGCCCGGAAATCCATATCTTTTTTATACTGCCTGGCAATCCCGAGCATCATGTAATACGCCAGTTCATGATTCTCCTTGAACAATTCTATCATCCTCTTCCCTGAAAGGGAGATCGTCTCGCAGGGTTCCTCGCATACTATAGTATAAGCGGAAGTACACCCCTCAATGAATGCGGAGGAACCAAAAGAAGATCCGGATTGAACATACCCAAATATAATATCTATTTCATGAGTGAGAGCCCTTTTCACTGCCGCCTGCCCCATGATCAGCATATAAAATGTATCCAGTTTTTTATGAATGGTTGCCAATCGGGTCCCTGTGCCATAAATGGTCAAATTGGCTTCTCTTGCAATGATTTCAAGCAAATGCTCCGGGAAATCTCTTAACATGTTGATCCGCTTCAAATCCTCTATTTTTACCATATAAATACCCCGGGACTATATTAAAACAAACATTAAAAGGATAAAGGATACAGCCACCGCAGCACCGATACCAACAGGCACGGTGCCTTCAAAAAAATCATTGTAAAGTCTTTTTTTCTTTATTTCCAGCCGTTCATTCCGGTAACCCAGCAAGAGCCAGATA
This sequence comes from uncultured Desulfonema sp., assembly GCA_964402865.1. Lineage (GTDB taxonomy): Bacteria > Desulfobacterota > Desulfobacteria > Desulfobacterales > RPRI01 > RPRI01. Next base: position 15,140 of record CAYODW010000021.1, read on the forward strand.
TTGACCGAAACAAACAGGGCGATATTTACGGTTGCCCGGTTAAAGAAGGATGCAACACCTTTGACAAAACTGATTAATATTTCTTCAGTAAAGCGGTTTAATGAATTTAAGCCCTTATCCAGAGCAATATAGGCGCCGCGTCCAATTTTTCGATAGAACCAGTCAACATCCAGGTTAATGGATTTGATTTCCGGCGGGTAATATCCGGAAAGAATCAGAAGCGCAAACGCAAGCGCACCAAACATTAAAAGCTGGAGCTGTCCGACAACATGCGCACCGGTGTACGGTACATAATCAACGGCAAACGGCAGGAGGTTATATAATGGCTGGGGATAAATCCCGATAAAGATACATGCAAATGCTGCAATACCCATTGCCAACACCATATTCCATGACGGATCCTTAGCCCTGATGCCGGAATCATGCCCAAAAAATGTAAAAAAAGGAACCTTAATTCCTGCATGATGAAACACGCCTGCAGAGGCAAATTGCAATATCAGATAAACCAGAACCATCTTTTCATTGGCCGTTGCCGTAACTACCATGGATTTGGAAACAAATCCTGAAAACAACGGAAACGCGGAGATGGATGCAGCACCGACAATACAAAAAAGGCAGGTCAAAGGCATTGTTTTATAAAGTCCCCCGATTTCCGTGCATTTGATCTTGCCGGTCATCTGAAGAACAGATCCTGCCGCCATGAAGAGCAGGCCTTTATAAAGAATATGGCAAAAGGCGTGTGCAACCGCACCATTCAGGGCAAGCTGGGAACCGATACCAGTGCCGACCAGCATAAACCCGATCTGATTCAACAGACTGTAAGCCAATACTCTTCTGATATCATTTTCAAGTACCGCATAAAATATGGGTGCAAACACCATGAATGACCCGATCCAGATAAGCAGTTCAGCCCCTGGAAAAGTCCTGATCAGAAGATATACGGCTGATTTGGTCGTAAAGGCACTTAAAAAGACTGAACTGGTCGGGGTCCCGTTTGGATAAGCATCGGGCAGCCATGCATGAAGGGGTATAGCTGCGGCATTCAGGGCTATGCCGATAAAAATCAGGTAAGAGTCAATGCCTGAAAGTCCGATATAATCAAAGGCAATAGTTCCTGTTTTCTGGACATAAAGAACAATCCCGGCCAAAAGGAAAAGACCGCCTATCAGATGCACCAGAATATACCGGAATCCGGCTTCCCTTGATTCTATGGTTCTGGAAGCAATAATCAGGAAAGTCGAACTGACCGCCATGATTTCCCAGAAAAGATACAGAGAAAGAAAGTCTCCTGCCAGAACAACCCCCAGAGTTGCACCGACATAAACAATTCCGGCAACATGCTGAAGGTCATCTTTAACTTTAAGTGCAAACAGAATACCCAGAAAGGCCATGATGATGAAAATATAACCAAACACCATTGAAAGCTTGTCAATTCTTCCCATAATCAGGTCATAGCCCCAGAATTCATATATCCAGATATTCCCATGGGGAATATTCATCAGGACATAAAAGGCGGCAGCAGGAAGCAGCAACATATAAATGGACTTGATCTTTCCTTTTAAAAAAGGGATCAGGATTGAACCTAAAATAAATATTATTGCAGGCGGAATCATGCTATTTGTCATAGTAATTCTCTTTTTTCATCACGATTAATCTGAGAATTTTAGCCACAAAAATAAGCAGAACACATGAAAAAAATCCGTAGACAGCGGAAAACCCTTTAAAATACTCAAAGAAAAATGCCGGATGAGGATGAATAAATAATTCTGATATCAATAAAATGACCAGCGAACAATAAAAGCATATCAAAAGCTTTTTAACGTTTTTGGGATTATCAAAGATGGTAAGTTCTTTTTTCATTCTTGTATCCTTGAGTAAAATTGATCATTTTCAACGCACCCGGCCGGTTAGTGACCGCCACCTGTTGAAAAAGCCATTATTAAATAGATCACCGAAATCGCGACAGCAATATAAAAAGCTGTTTTATATCCCGGGACAGGATCATGGCCCAGGGTTTCCCATTCATCATCTTTTATTGGTTTATGGTTATTATTCATTATTCAACCTATGCTTTTATTTATTAGATTCCCAAACCAACTTTGATCAGATTTATAAAAACTGTCGGGTAAAAGAATAAACCTATTGAAATAATTGCCGTAATCATCAGGGGGATGAGCAGGCATAAATTTGCTTCCTGTATTTTAACCGGTGATTCCGCCCTCCTATCATCGCTTTTTCCAAAAAACCCGTTATATACAACGGGTAAAAAATAAAACGCATTCAGAAAAGACGATATCAGAAGAACCACCATGAAAATGGTCTGCTGAGCCTCAAGAGCGCCTAAAATCAGGTTCCATTTGCTGTAAAACCCGCCTGTTGGCGGAAGGCCGATAACACCCAATGCACCGATGAAAAATGCAGCAAATGTAAACGGCATTTTTTTGCCGAGACCACTCATCTGGCTGATATATTTTTTTCCTGTTGCAACATAGATGGCACCTGCGCAGAAAAACAGAGTGATCTTTCCAAAGGCGTGCATGACAATGTGAATGACCCCGCCCAAAAGTCCCTGGGGCGACAGGAGAGCCACGCCAAAGACTATGTATGACAACTGACTGACAGTGGAAAAAGCAAGCCGCCGTTTTAATTCATCCTGGGAAAGAGCGATGCAGGAGCCCACAAGAATAGTGACTGACGCAATAATCATCACCATGATCCCAAGATTATAGGTGGATAAAAGCTCAATCCCGAAAATACCGGTCATAACCCTGACAATGGAAAATACACCCACTTTTACGACAGCCACTGCATGCAGCAGGGCACTGACGGGTGTTGGCGCAACCATGGCAGCCGGGAGCCACGAGTGAAAGGGCATGATACCTGCCTTCGCAAATCCGAATACAAACATCAGGAGCAGTACTGTGGCCGCAGGTTTGGACAACTGCCCTGTAAAAATACCGGAAGCGGAGAATTCAAGGGTGCCTGTCAACTGATAGCAGTAAATCATGGCAGGCAACACAAGCGCAATAGATGTCCCCAGAATAAAAATAAGATATCTTCTCCCGGAAATTTTTGAATTTTCATCCTGATGATGGGTTACCAGAGGATATGTGGCAAGCGATAAAATCTCATAAAAAAGGTAAAGGGTCATAAGATTTGCTGAGAAGGCAACACCGATGGTGGCGGATAATGCCAGGGCAAAGAAAGAGACAAATCTTGTCTGTCCGTGTTCATCAAGCCCTCTCATATAACCGATGGAGTAAACCGATGTAATGATATAGAGACTTGCCGCAACAATTGCAAACAGCATCCCGATCCCGTCCACCCTGAATGCAAGGGCAACACCGGGAGCTATTTGAAACAGTGTCATGACAATCTGTTTTCCATCAAGAATGTCAGGCAGCATGGAAAAGACAAGGCATAATTTGATGATGCCCGCAATAAAAATCCATGACTCTCTGACATTGGGTCTGCCGGAAGAAGAGATCAATATCGGAATGACAAAAAGAGTAACTAAAACTGCCAGAAGAGGTTTAATTGAAAAAATGGTTTCCATATATGGTTTACCTTTTTATGTTCATCCTAGAAAAGGAATAATGATCGTATTTACAATAGTTCCTGAATAAAGGCCCGCAGCAACCAGGGAAAGACTTACCATTCCGGATACGACCAGCATGGATACGGGAGCTTCTTCGATTATGCCATGGGAATGAGCGTTTTCATGTCCATGATGCGCGGGTTCAAAAAAGCAGACTTCAAACACCTTGAAAAACAGAACAGCACAAATCAGACTGGAAATGATAAGCGCTGCAGCAAAGTGATAGGCGCCTTTTTCGATCGCACCCAGGATCAGGTACCATTTACTGAAAAATCCGCAGGTCGGCGGAACACCGATGATGCTTAAAGCAGCCAGAACAAATCCTGCCATGGTCCAGGGCATCTTTCCGAACAACCCCTTCAAATCTTTAATATCAACCTTTTCAATTTTGTAAACCATATTCCCGACAGCAAGAAAAAGAGCAAAAGTCATGAGGGCATCATTGAAAATATGGAGGATGGCTCCCGTCATTCCAAGCTGATTTCCCATCCATGCCCCTCCGACCATATAACCGATCTCACAGACAATAATATAGGTCAGCATTTTTTTCAGGTTTTTCTGAGCCAGGGCCATTACGCCTCCGGCAAGAATGGCGATGGTTGCAAGCCAGACCACAGCGTCGGCGAGATGCAATGTGTTAAAGATATAATCATATCCGAATACGGTTATCATCAGCCGGATCATCACATAGACCATTACTTTGGTCATCAGCGGGGCAACCACTCGTGAAAAAGCCGTAGGTGAATAGGTATAGGCATTGGGAAGCCAGACATGCATAGGGAAAAGCGCCATTTTGATCCAGATACCGAGTATGCATAAAATAAAGGCAACGAGAACCGTGGATGATCCCTGAGAGCCCTTGATAATTACAGCCACATCGGCCATGTTCAATGATCCGGTGTACATGTAAAGGTATCCTACGCCCAGAAGATAGAAGCTGGCACCAATAACACCGATAAATATATAGTTCAGGCTGGCAAGAGGTCCCCTGTCTTTGTCTCCCAGTGCTACCTGAGCATAACTGGTTAATGAGGTAATCTCAATAAGAACATAAAGATTAAACAGATCACCGGTTATTGTAACTCCGAGAAGCCCGGTGACAAAGAGATTATAGACCGTAAAGTAAGAGCCGGTCCGGTCGCTGGTTTCCTTTTGTACACTCCTGTAACTGGCGATAAGGTTCAGAAAAGCGATACCCGAAACAAGGCAAAGCACCATGGCATTTAATAGATCAATCCGATATTCAATCCCGATGGGAGGCGACCATCCGGCAAACTTATACTGGATGGTTCCCGACTCAATGACTTGAATCAGTACATGAATTGCCGAATAGACTGAAACGGCAAGCCCCGTGAGGACAATCGGGTATGAGAGGCGTTCTTCAATCCACACGAAGAGCCCGGCAAAAAGGGCGGTCATAAACGGTGCAACAACTATTAAGGCGGGGTAATTTTCCATGAACTATTCTTCCGATAAGCGCATTCTGAGTTCATCTTCTTCCAGGGTCTGATACCTCTGGTATATTCTGACCGCAAGGGCCATTGCATAACCAAAGGTTGCAACCGAAACAACAATGGCCGTAAGCATGAGGCATGATGTAAGAGGATTTATATAATCAGCCGCACGGATGGCTGCTCCGTGGGCATCATGGGCATTTATAAGTATGGGAATGCTCGCATCCTTTTTATATCCGATGGACACATAAAAAAGGATAATAGCCGTCTGAAAAATGTTCATTCCCACAATTTTTTTTATCAGATTGTTTTTTGCAATCATGCCGTAAAGACCTATCATCATGAGGATCACATACAGCCAGTAATTGTATTTAGCGATAATCAGGGATAACAAATCACTCATAGCTCTACCTATAATCCTTCATCATGTCTTCCTTCGGAGACGATATTAATATAAATGATGACCATTACGGCCATAACAGCGATCCCGACACCGATTTCAACGCCAAGCATACCCAGAGCTCTTATGTGATGTGGGTCACCCGGTATCAGGGGCGCCAGCTTTCCATAATCCAGGAAAGCTCCTCCCATGGGCATGCAGATGGCTGCAATACCTGCATAGATCAATACCCCGACTGCTGCAAAAATCCCCAGAAGTTTTTCTTTAATCCGTTTTACAAGGGTTTTGAGGTTATATGAAATCGCCAGAAGGATGAAACTTGAACCAAAAATGACACCCCCCTGAAATCCTCCGCCGGGAGAATAATCCCCATGGGCCACAACATAGAGGGCATAGATCTGGATAAAGGGGATCAGTATCCGGCAGACGGTTTTATTGATCAGATCGGGGGGAATCCATTCCTTATCCATATACCCAAACTCTTTTCCAACTGTAAGCTTTTTATTACTGTCTTTTACATGAAGGATAACTCCGGTAGGAACATGGCGGTAAAAACGTTCTTTTTTACCCCTGAAATCTCTCAATAAAAGGAAGCACCCAAGCCCGGCAGTAAAAATTACAGCAGTTTCAAACATGGTATCAAACCCGCGGTAGTCGGTAACAACTGCAGTAACAAAATTAGGAATTCCCGTGTCTTCGAATGTCTTTTCAATATAATAATTAGAAACATGAAGCGAGGCCGGTGAATTCGGGTCACCCCAATCCGGAAATTCACCTGTTCCGTAGAGCAATAATGCCCCTGTCAGACACACAATGATAAATGCTAAAAATCTCAATCTTTTGTCCTCCTGCTTGTCCTGAATATTGCCGCTACAAAGAAAACCGTGCTGACACCCGCGCCTACCGAGGCTTCTGTAAATGCAACGTCCACAGCACCCATAATCGTCCAGAGCAGACACATTAAAAAGGAGTAGGCGCCAAACAAAATAGCGGTTCCCAAAAGATCCTTGACGGAAAGAGCGGCAATTGCGCAAAAAATGACAAAGGTCAATACAATGATATCAATTTGCCAGTGCATGATTAACCTCTTTGTTTCTTTTTGGTCCAGTGTCTTAACCCGGCCCGCATTCCTGCATCAACAATGGTATGGGTGGCAGTGGGACTGGCCAGAGAAACGAAAAAGACGATTAAAAACATTTTGATGGATACCAGGATGTTTGCGAGAGAAATATGGTGAAGGTTATATAGGGCAAGTCCCGTCACCATGGCAAGCGTTCCAAGGGTATCCAGTTTGCCTGCCGGATGAAGCCTGCTGTAGAAATCAGGCATCCTCATTATGCCGATGGCGCCTCCCAGAAAAAAGAACAAACCAAAGGCTAAAAATGCAATAATAATTATGTTCATGGTTTCTCCCATCAGATAATCAATCCATAAAAGATTCTTCGTACAGCCCTTTTCTTTTGTGGAAATAACGTGCGGCTACAATGACAGCCACAAAATTCAAAAACCCGTACGCGAGTGCGATATCGACAAACATATCCACGCGCTCATACAAAAATCCGATCAGCAGCAAAAGAATTACGGTTTTGCTGCCAATGGCATTGACGCCGATGAGCCGGTCCAGAACAGTTGGTCCGAACAATACCCTGTACATCGAAAAAAACATGAGGAAACACATCCCCACAGCAACATAAAGAAAAAACGGTGTCATATATCTTCTCCAAAAATCTCTGCAACTTTTTCCAGCATGACGCCGGGCAGGGCTTCGGCTGACGCCCTGTCAATGGCATGAACCCTGAAAAAACCGTCACTGTCTGCTGTTACCGTAATAGTGCCAGGGGTCAGAGTGATGGAATTGGCCAGGGTCGTGATGGCCATATCGGATTTTAAATTTGTTTTAAAGGTGACAATCTGAGGATCAATCAAATCATGCATCCGTGGATGAAGTGTAATATACATCACATGAAAATTGGCCTTAATGATTTCCCAGGTCAGCCAGGGCAGATACTTGAAAAATCTGAGAAAAATTTTAATGTATCCCGGCTCCATGGAAGGAAACAAAAGATCTTTAAAATAATAGGCTACAAGAAAGGATGAAAACGCTCCCAGCCCAAGCAACAAAGGCTCAAATATTCCTGAAAGCACAAGCCAGGTTGAAAACATTAAAATGAATGTGATTGAAAAGGAAAGTAACGACTTAATAAAAGAAGAGGTTGGTTTCCATTCATCTTTGGCAGCTTCATAACGCAAAACAGTCACTGAATTACCTCCCATAAAAAGATTGAAACTTAGAAGGCTGAAAAATTATTTTTCAACGCCATAAAGTTTTCGGAATTTTCCATATAATCTTGTTATAGCGCCTTCTTTTCCGGCTCCTTTCCGGGAACCGTCTTTTTCAGAGGATAATTGTTCCTGTTGAATTCTGAAATCATTGGCGGCTTTTATGGTTTCAATCAGGGTATCCATATCCACCGGTTTTGAAAGAAATTTAAAAGCATTATATTTGCCGCTTTCCAATGCTTTTTCAACACTTCCATGGCCGGTGAGAACAATGCATGGTAGATTCGGCTGCAGAGCCTTAAGCCGTTTCTGAACTTCAATCCCGTCAATTCCAGGCATCTGAAGATCAACCACGGCAACATCAAACCCTTCCCTTGCGGCTGCCTCAACTCCTTCTTCACCGGAAAAAGTCGTCTTGACCGTAAATCCGTCAAGCTCAAGCCGTTTGGCCAAGTATTTTAAAAATGTCTGTTCATCGTCTATGAATAGTAGTTTCATATCACACCCTTGAATAACCCGTTTTTCAAACTCAAGCGGATTTTCCATATAGCAGAAGTATTTTTTTAGTCAATGCTTATCTATATATCCAAAAACTCAGTTTGATTCTGCCGGAATGGATAGAATTAACCGATGTTTCTGTTACGAATAAGTAAACAGGGGAAAATGGAATTTTCAGCGATATTTTTAGAAATGGACCCAACCCATCGCTCCAGGATAGCTGCTTTGTCACTGGATCCTAGTATTATCATGCTGGCCTGGTATTCTTTCGCCGCCTTTTCAATTTCCTCTTGGGGATCACCGACATACACATGGGCTCTGGCGCTTATTCCTGCATCTTCAAGCTCCCCGCAGAGGGACTCCAGCCGTTTACGCTCTGATTTTCTGATTTTCTGAACTTCATGTGTGTTCTTACTTTTTAGTGCGCTGTCTTTTACAACATGTATGACATGAATTTCCCCAATAACATTTTTCAATCCCTTTATATATTCAATTGCTATTTTATTTGTTTCGGACCAGTTGGTTGCTAATAAAGGGCGCGCAAAGAGTTTTTCAGGAACTATCTTGTCTTCAACCATGTGTTTGAAAACAAGGATTGGAACTTGTGTTCTACGGACCAGTTCAGTGACGTCTGAACCTGAATAAAGCTGTTCTATTGGGCCTTTATGGGAGCGACCGACCACAATCAGATCAGGAGCCTCTTTTTCAATGACCTTCAGGATTTCCGGAATCAGGGTTGAAACCTCTATATAAGCCCCGACTTCCATTCCCATTTCAAATAAATTCTCCGCCCAGTCAATAAAACGGATATTTGCCATTTCCTTTAGCTTGACTTCTTCTTCCTTGAGGTAACCCACCCCCCTTTTCATGGCAACTTTGTCCTTTTCAATGACATTTAAAAAAATAACATGCTCCAATGATGCTTTTCTGAGAACCAATAAAGAAGTCAGCTCGTTATAACAAAGCTTCTCAAACTTTGTCACAAAAAGTATTTTTTTTATTTCCATAATCTCTCCAGTCATTATTCTTAAATTTTGATCAGCCGATTTTCTTCTTTATTGCTGCGGCCAGCTCTTCAGGATCAACCGGTTTTTCCAGATAAATATCAGGCTCAGGAACCTCCTCTCCCTTAAATTCATCCAGAACTCTCTGGGATTTTAAAAAGGAGTTTAGGGCAATACCTGTAAACATGATAATAGGGATCTGCTTGTACTTCTCCGTTGTCTTCAGTTTATGATATAGTCGAACTCCGCTTCCCCGGGGCATAAGCACATCAAGAATCACCAGGTCAGGAGGATCTTTCTCTATCATTTCAAACGCCTCAACACCATCCTGAGCGACCAGAGGCATATACTGGTTTTCATCAAGAACTGTTATAACAAATGATCTGACATCCGGATCATCATCAACCACAAGAACCTTTTTACTCATCATTTATCCTCCTTGGTCAATTTATATCAAGCGCATTTTGTCTTACGTATGGCAGTTTAATCCTGAAAGTGCTTCCATTCCCGTGGCTTGTTTCAATATCAATGGAGCCCTTATGCTCTTCGATCAACTTTCCAGTGACAAGGAGTCCCAGTCCTGTGCCCTTACCCCCCTTGGAGCTGAACAGGGGTGTGAACAACTGCTTTCTGGTGTTATCATCCATTCCGCAACCATTATCCCTGACCTCGAAGCAGATCATATTGTTTTCGTCTTTATATGTTTTGATTTTTACTTCATACTTTTTGGAAACATTTTCATCTTCCATACAGGCATCAATAGCATTATTAATAATATTCAACAGGGAGTGATGAATGGTTTTCGGATCAGCCATAACTTCTCCAATACCGGTATCAAGTTCCTTTGTCAAACGAATGCCTTTTGAAGATGCAAAATCCTTTAATAATTCGATAAGCTCCTCCACAATCCCATTAGGTGAGCACATTTCCATTTCCGGTTCTCTCTGCTTGGAATACGTCAACAGATCCTGTGTCAAATCCCCCACCCGTTTAATATTCTTCTTAATAGTTTCCCAGCCGGCTTTCAGTTTTTCCATATCGTTTTTCTGAATTCCCACATCCACAACATAGCCGCCGCCCTTCAGACCGACGAGAATGTTTTTCACATAATGGGCAAGCCCGCTGACAGTTTGGCCCACAGCAGCCATCCGCTCTGATTGAACCAATTCCTTTTCAAGCCGTGTTATTTCTGTCAGATCCTGGAAAAAATTGACCGTTCCCACAAATTGACCATTTTCAAAAAGAGTGTCGCTTGTGTATCTTACCGGAATCTGCCTGCCTTCTTTTGTTTTGATGATATTTTTTTTCCATGGCAGCGCTTTTTGATCTTTTTCATTCCTGAACTGATTTTTGAAGATTTTGGCAATCCGGGGTGTGTACAAATCATCAATAGTCATCTTGTTCCTGACATCCTTTGGTGACTCACCAAATATTCTTGCTGCTTCAGGATTGTAAACAACCACTTTCCAATCATGGTTAAAGGCAATAATGGCATCATGGGAACTCTTGATCAACAGTTTTTGAAAATCTGACTTGCGCCGAATCTCCTCCGTGGCTTCCGCAATTTTAATTTCAAGATTGGTTGTATAATCTTTCAGTTTTTTTCTGAGGATAATCTTGGATTTTGCTCTTTCAAGAGCAATGGCAAGGGCGTCATCCCGGACAGGCTTGTTGATGAAATCGCTTGCGCCATGCTGCAGAGCCGTGATGGTCGAATCAATATCACCGTGCCCGGTGACAATAATGACTTCTTTTTCAGGATCAATTTCCTTTATCTTTTTAAGAAGTTCAAGTCCGTCCATCCCCGGCATTTTTATATCCGTAATTACAATATCAGGAGATTCGGATTTAAATACTTCCAGGCCCTGCTGGCCGCTAAAGGCTGAAAGGGTTTCATATCCGTCAGTTCTAAGGGATATGGAAAGCAATTTAACAATTAATTCTTCGTCATCAACAATCAATATCTTGCTGGTTGACATCATTTATTCCCTTATCTGAATTTTCGGAAACCGGATAATAAATTTAGCGCCCTTACCATATTCACTCTCAATGTCAATTGTCCCCCCATAGTCTTTAATTATTCCAAAGCTGATGCTTGTTCCGAGACCGGTCCCTTTACCGGTTCCCTTTGTGGTAAAAAAAGGCTCGAAAATCTTTTGTTTTACTTCTTCAGACATACCCCGTCCGGTATCGGAAACTTCGGCAACCACATGATTAACTCCGGAATAGGTTTTAATACGAAGTATTTTTTCTGCTTGAACTTCTTTTTTTTGGTTTTCTCCAGCCTTTTCATCCATGGAATCAATGGCATTTGTGACCAGATTGATAAAGACCTGCTCCAGACGATTATGCTCTGCGTTGATTTTCGGGATATTGGGATCCAGATCGAGCTCAACTTTAATGGAGTGGGTTGTAAGTTGATGTCCCAATACCTTGAACACATCCAGAATAGGTTCATTGATGATCAGCTTTTTAAGATCCCTTTCCGATTGCCTTGAAAAATCTCTTACATGCTTGATAACGCCTGCAGCCCTGGCAACGTTATCAATAATATCCTTTGCGATCATAATAAGTTCATCATCGGGAATAGCCTTCCCCTTTCCTATCATTTTAATAATCAGATCTGCACATATCTGAATAACATTCAGGGGCTGATTAATTTCATGGGCCATGCCCGCAGCCATTGTTCCAAGAGTCGTAAGCTTTCCGGCCTGAATCAACTGGGTTTCTTTTTCAACACTCTCGGTTATATCGGTTGTCGATGCAATCAGAACATCTCTGTGAGCGTATGTTGCATGGACAACCTTGACATTCACAAAAAAAGAGGTCTTATCTTTTTTAAAATGTTTTTTCTTGGTAAAAAGAATGGAATCATTTTTCGACAACTCCTGGAGACTGCGCTTAATGGTTTCATCTGTTTGATTTCCGATGACAAGAAAAGACTTGCCCAGAATCTCTGCTTTAGAATATCCATATTCAGTTTTAACACGTTGGTTAACATCCAGAATTTCGAGCGTATGCCGGTCAATAATAAAGATCGGATTGGGGTTATCATTAAACAGAGATCTGTATTTATCTTCGGATTCTTTATGTTTTTCATACAGATGGGAAAGCTGCTTATCCTGAAGCTCTATCTCTTCCTTCGCTCTTTTGTCTTCCGTGAGATCCCTCAGAGTCTCAATTGCACCAATAATCTTTCCATCCGGTGATTTAATCGGTGCGGCAGTAAAAAATATCCATTTACCTCCATATCCGAGATGAGGGAAAAACTCTTCTGCTTCATAGCCTTCTTTTATCAAGGCGGATTTTCTCCAGGAAGAACCATAATATTTTGAAACTTCATCTTCCGACATCCCGCCCACAATGACATCTGCCATAGTGGGCCGCTTGGCAGATCGAAACGGCACCCATTGCCGGTCGGTTCCAACCAGCTCATATCCCTTGTGTCCTGTAAGCTCTTCTAGGGCGGTGTTCCAGTGCGTTATGATATGATCGTTGTTAATGATAAATGTTGGAATCATACTGCCCTGAATGATATGGGACAGTTCTTTTTCTATCTTTATCAGGTCTTCCCTTTCAACCTCAAGGTATCGGTTTTCCTCCTCGGCATTCTTCTGAATTTTTCTGGAAAACTGATCAAAGAGATCAATAATCTCATTCTTATCTATCCCTCCTGTCCGGATTTTCCTTTTTATTTTGATTTTTTCTTCTTCAGCCTGAAGAAAATTGAGAAAAGATACGCTCTGGTATTCATCAAAATCTATTATGCTGATACGTTCTGTATTTATTTTATCCAGTATGCAGCTCAAGGTTTTATCATTTTTCAGTTTTAATATGACATCAATACTCGGAAGTTTGCAGATCTCGCTATAATCCGTGATTACCATTATACCTTTTTCCCTGGCATAGGTTATTCCTTCTGAACATGTAAGGATATCTGCAACCGCAAGGACATCGACCGCCAATTCATTCAATCCGGGCCCCAGCAATATTTCGAGAATTTGTTTGCATGGACTGTTGCCACCGATTATTAATATCTTTAGCCCTTTAAGATCTAAATACATCGGACTTGTTGCTCCTATTCGAGGCATTAATTAGTTTCAATCCGGAAATGGCCCTTTTGCGCGATCTCTGTGTCAATCTGCGGGATTTCTTGTGCGACATACGAAGCGTATGTCTCCGCGCAATCCCTTGATTTCCTTGAGCTTGCCCAAAATTGCCTATTTCCGAATTGGAAACTTGTATGTGCTCAAATACAGTTTCCGGACGGACACTAATTAGTAGTTTCTTATATTAAAGAATAATTAAGGTTACAATAATAAAATTAAGATGTTCTTTTGAGTATTTCATTCCTTCACCTCAAGCCTTAACAAAAAGTATAGCTCTGCTCAAACCCACTTTCTCTTCGGAATATGATTTAAGCCCGGCTGTTTTAGCAATCTCAGCAATCTTTCTGAAATAAGTCTCCGTTACATGAATTTTAGGCTCAACTAGAAGAAAATATGCTCCGGGTTTTAAAAAGATAGATATCTCTTTAAAAAAAGCATCCTTATTTCGGACTTCATGAACCATCCAGAATCCGAGCGCAAAATCAGCCTGTTCATTTACACCTAATTTATCAGGACCGCATTTATGAAGGGTGATACGGGATAAGAGGCCTTTCTCCTGTGCACGGCGGCGGACCCTTTCAAGCATCTTTTCCTGGAGATCAACCGAAATAACCCGGCCTTTTACTCCGACCATCTTTGCCATTCCGATTGAAAAATATCCCATCCCGCATCCTATATCAACGACCGTATCCCCTTCCTTAATAAATTTGTTTAGCATTTTCTCAGGATTATGCACCAACCGCCTTAAGGGATTGTCGAAAGTATATGCAAGCCACCACGGACATACATGGTCACCTGTAAGAAAAATTCTGCTTGTTATGCTCATTTATCTCTATCCTTTTTGATCGTGCGCTGCTCAGTTTATTTCCGATTTAATCCCTCAAGGTTGCCTTTAACCGAAGAGGATTAATGATCAGGTCCAGTGCGTCACATATATCACGAACAACTATATCGGAAGCATGTATCAGCTCTGCCGACACCCCTTCCGAGCCTATGACTGCAATACTCAAGCCGGCCCGGCTCGTCATCGGAACATCGTTACGGCCGTTGCCTATGGCGATTACATTTTCGCCGCCCATCATCAAAACCGCATCCGCCTTTTCAGTACCAGTCCTGATTATTTTAAAATCGATCGGCAGGCCTTTTATCTGTTCCGCCGCCCTGCCGAATGTGTCGGCTGTCATTATTGTAATGCGCAGACCGGCCGCAATACCGACAAGGCGTTCCGCTACACCTGGCAGGAGAACCCCATCCTGAGATAGCGTTCCTGTGTAGTCTAGTACAAGATCGGTAAATCTTCTTATCATTCCTCCCTGTATTTCCAGATCAATATATTTGCTGTTCATGGCATTTTCTCCCTATTGCTGTAAGTATATTATTATCGGCTGCTTCATCAAAAAGATCCTGTTCGATTTTTATCACCGGTGTCAAGCCTTTTTCTATTGCCATCAAATTCTTGACTTAATACGTATGTCGTCTAATATTATGGACATGGTAAATAAACTGAATAAATGGTATCTGTTCTGAAACCAACTATAAATTATGCCTCTGTACAAAAACAAATCATTTCTGGTAGCCGGTACGGCTCTTATACTTTTATTTTCGGCTCTTATGGCTGTCCGGCTCGGTTTTTTCAGAAAAGAGATTCCTGAATATGCCTTTAAACCTTCAACAAATCTTTCTGACAGGGATTCCTGGATGAATATTATTCAACATGGCAGAAAAATCGGTTTTTCACATTCGGTTCTTTCAAAAAAAGAAGACGGGTATAATCTGCATGAAGCCGTCTTTATGAAAATCAATACAATGGGGATGATTCAGGACATAAACCTTGAGACACAGGCAAATCTGAATTCTGATTTTACGCTCCGGACATTTGATTTTGGCATAAACTCCGGAAGGTTTGAATTTAAGGCAACAGGAAAGGTAAGCGGAGAAATACTTTCAATCTATACCCGGGACTCCGGAACTCCCCGCAAAATAGATATCTCCATAAAGAAAAAACCTTATATTGTTGCCGGCGTTGTTGATGCAGTTCTCGCCGCAGGATTAAAGGAGGGAGAGCATATTTCTTTTGAAATTTTTGATCCGGCTACAATGAGCCAGGAACCGGTAGTTGTAAAAGTAGGGGAAAAAGAGGAAATCAACATAGGAGGAACCAGGCAAACAGCGGTAAAAATGTTCCTTTCATTTAAAGGGACAAAACAGAATTTATGGATCGGAGACAATGGTGAAGTTCTTAAGGAACAAGGAATTCTTGGAATCAGCCTTGAAAAAACCACTCGCGAAGACGCTTTAAGCGGGCTATCTTTGCAGGCAAGCGAAGATTTGACAAAAATTGCTTCACTGCCTTCCAATGTCATATTCGAGAATCCTGAAAAGCTCTCTTTATTGAAAGTGAAAATAGAAGGAGTGAATTTGGAATCGCTTATAATGGACAGCGAGAGGCAGTCTTTTGAAAACATGGTTCTTGAAATAAAAAAAGAATCTCTTGCCGGTCTTCCCGAACAGAGCAACCTGAACAAAAATGATATAAAATGGCTCTATTTTCTTAAACCTACCCCTTTCATACAGTCCGATAACAGAAAAATATTAAATGTTGTCTTGAATACGGTTAATCCCTCTGACCCCCCTTTAGTCAAGGCAAGAAAAATTATGAGCTGGATAGATTCAAACATAAAAAAAAGACCTGTAATATCTTTACCTGATGCTGTTTCGACTCTCGAAAACAGAGCCGGCGATTGCAACGAACATGCCGTACTGATGGCCGCTCTGGCAAGGGCGGCCGGAATACCGGCAAAAATTGAGGCGGGACTTGTTTACTTAAATGGAAATTTTTATTACCATGCATGGAACCTTCTGTACCTTGGGAAGTGGATTACCGTTGATTCTCTCTTCGGCCAGATGCCAGCCGATGTTACCCATATTCGATTTTCAACAGGTGATCAGAAAGAACAGCTTGATCTCATGGGCATAATTGGAAAATTAAAAATTAAGGTCATGGAATACAAATGATACTTCTTGAACACGTGACAAAAAAATACGGCGACTATACGGCTGTCAGCAACTTAAACCTTGAAATTCCAAGAGGAGAAATATTTGGATTCATAGGGCCGAACGGCGCCGGGAAAACAACTACCATAAAGATGATGGGCGGAATAATGGACCCGACTTCAGGCTCTATCAGAATCGGTGGCATAAATATTAAAGATGAACCTGAAAAAGCAAAGAGAAAAATCGGCTTTATACCTGACAGGCCTTACCTTTATGAAAAACTTACCGGCAGGGAGTTTTTAAGATTCATAGCTAATCTTTACAGAATGGATGACAGATCCTTTACGGAGAAGGCGGAAAAAGAACTTGCCACGTTTTCGCTTCTTGACTGGTCCGATGAGCTTATTGAATCATATTCCCACGGCATGAAGCAGAGGTTGATAATGGCTGCGGCTCTTCTCCATGACCCTGAAGCAATTATTGTGGATGAGCCCATGGTCGGACTTGATCCGGTTGCTGTAAAAATGGTCAAGCTTCTTTTTAGACAACTTGCAGGAGATGGAATGACCATTTTCATGTCAACCCACACTCTTAAAGTCGCGGAAGATGTGTGTGACCGGATAGGCATAATTAACAGAGGGATATTAATAGCATCCGGCACGCCGTCCGAGTTGAGAGGAAAAACAGACCTCGCGGATGCTGACTTTGAAGATGTGTTTATCAAACTGACGGCAAAGTAAAAAGTCATTCTGCTGTGTTGCACTTCATCTTTCGTCATTGCAGCGTACCAGTAAGTACGCTTCATTCCTCAAGATTCGTGCGCCTTGCATAATGAGCTTTTTACTTT
>CAYODW010000022.1:0-12910 GCA_964402865.1 uncultured Desulfonema sp.
GAAATGGAAAAAACAAATGTACCTGAACCTGTTCAGCAGTCATTTAATCAAGTAAACCAGGCTGTTCAGGAAAAGGAAAAACTTATTTATCAGGCAAGAGAAGCATATAATAAGGCTTTACCGGAAGCAATGGGAGAGGCCGAAAGAACGATAAGAGTTGCCGAGGGATATGCTTTAGACAGAGTTAACCGCGCAAAGGGAGATGCAGCAAGGTTTGTTGCCTTATATCAGGAATACGCCAAGGCAAAAGATATCACTAAAAAAAGAATGTACCTTGAAATGTTAAAAGATATTATCCCGAAGCTTGGAAACAAGTACATAATTGACGCCAACCAGAAGAATGTTTTGCCTCTTCTTAATCTTGAAAAACAAATAGGTGCCATAAAAAATGAAAAATAGAGGTATTATTTTAATTTGTTGCATAATTGCGCTTCTTTTAATTACAGGCTCGGTCTTCATTGTTGATGAAACAGAACAGGTAATTATAACTCAGTTCGGAAAAGTCGTAGGTTCTCCAAAAAAAGAACCCGGATTATATATTAAAATTCCTCTTATCCAAGAAATAAACTATTTTCCTAAAAACCTTTTGCAATGGGATGGAAACCCAGGTCAGATACCGACTCTGGATAAAACATATATCTGGGTTGATACCTTTGCACGTTGGAAAATAGTTGATCCGGTGAAATTTTTTCAGACAGTAAATAACACTGTAAGCGCTCTAGCAAGGCTGGATGATATTATCGACCCGGCAGTAAGAAATTTTATAACATCATACAGTCTTATTGAAACTGTTCGTAAAAGTGCAAGAGAGCTGGACACATTTGAAATAGGAATGATGGAAAATAAAAAATATGAGTTTCAATCAACATTTGCCATCAAGACAGGAAGAGAATTGATAATGAAGGGCATTCTCGAGCAGGCTCAACCCAAGCTGGCGCAGTTTGGTATTGAGCTGGTAGATGTAAAAATCAAGCGGATCAATTATGTCACGGAGGTCAGAGACTCTGTATATGCCCGAATGATTGCAGAACGCAAACAAATAGCAGAAAAATTCCGGTCGGAAGGGCATGGTGAAGCCCAAAAGATAACCGGTGAAAAAGAACGCGATTTGAAACGGATAACTTCGGAGGCATATAGAAAGGCACAGGAACTGCAGGGTAAAGCAGATGCGGAAGCTACAAAGATATATGCCAAGGCCTTTGGAGCAGATCCGGCTTTTTACTCTTTTATAAAAACTCTTGAAGTATATAATGAAGCTCTTGGCAAAGACACCTCTATTATACTTTCAACAGATTCCGAGCTGTTCAAATATCTGAAGGGATATTAACCTGAAAACAAAAAAAGCACCTGCAATGTTATCTGTAATTGCAGGTGCTTTTTACAACATCACCATAAGAGACTGCAGGTAGCTTTATTTACCTTTCCTTCTCTGATGTCGCGTACGGACCAGAAGCTTTTTATGCTTATGCTTTCTCATTTTTTTCCTTCGCTTTTTAACTACGCTACCCAACAGATCACCTCCTGTGTAATTTGTTTTCTGACTCGAAGCTGTTCTACTAACCTATTGATTATTATTTGTCCATATTTTTTTCATTTTTTTATATTTTACGGTTTTGAATCTACCCGCTACAAGCATAAGAGAATGCTCCCGCTGTTTCGTTTCCATTGTCGACCTATATTTTTTTAACTATTTAGATATATTATATAATATTGCTATATACAAATATATCAATTTCTAATAAGATATTAGAATGCTTAATCAGAAAAAATTTGATAACTTTAATAAAAAACAGATAAAAATCGTTAATCAAGCAGCTGAATTGGCAGAAGAACTTGTTAGTGATTATTACAAGTTATCTTCAAGTCAATGGCTTCGCCGGAGGTACGATATAAAAACACTGGCAGATCTTTTGCCGGAAGAGATAGTCAGCGGACCATTTGCCCAGATAATCAGATATAAAGCTCATCTGAAAGATTCCTGTCTCGGCTCCTCCGCATATGATTTTTACAAAATTTGCCTGCAGGATAATTCCATTCTTGCAGTTATCCGTGATTTTAAGGCTATAAAACTTAGTCCTTTTACACTTTACATAATTACACACGAACTTATTCACATAGTCAGATTCAGTGAATTCCTTCAGAACTTTAACGCATCACATGAAGAAAAATTAGCCGAAGAGACAAGGGTTCACAAAAACACACATGAAATACTCAAATCTGTTAAATTGCCCGGGCTTTTAAATGTACTTAAATTTTATGACAAATGGCGCGTCCCTGTTGATGAATTTGATGAATTGCATTGGCAAGAGACATAGCCGTCAAACAAAATCTGTTCATTGTCTTGACAACCATGTTATGCTGACTATATTTAGTTAAATATGATTTATATAAGATAAAAATACCACGCATATATGCAGGTATTTGATTAAATCAGGGAGGGAATAGTTTATGCCCATTTATGAATATGAATGCACAAAATGTGGCAATATTGAAGAAGTCATACAAAAATTTTCGGATAAGCCGCTTAATAAGTGCAGGTTTTGTTCTGGAAAACTGCATAAGCTGATATCTCATAACAGCTTTCAGCTTAAAGGAAGTGGCTGGTATGTAACAGACTATTCAAGCAGATCTCAAAGCAGTTCTACTCCTACAAAAAAAACCGGGGAAACATCTGATTCAAATAAATCTGATGAAAGCGCCGTTAAAACTTCAGAATAGTCTGTTTATTGAATAACTGATATATCAAAATAACCCGGTGCTTTATTGTTAAATAATCCAATGCGATAATTTGTCAAAAAATTCCAAAGCATCCCTTTACAAACTGGAATGTGTGATTATAGTTTGCAAAAAAAGATCTGATTATCTTAAATCAGACTCATTTAAGCAATTAATATGGTTTGTTATCATTTTTGAAGGGGGGTGGCTCCTGGCCGGGAGTAATTAATGCGGTCATTGATAATCCGATTTTACGATAGACGATTTCTTTTAAAAATAACCAATTGCAATTCGAAAAACAAAAAGGAGAAGCTACACCATGAAACTAAGACCATTACATGATCGTATTTTGGTACAGCGTGTTGAAGAAGTAACAACAACAAAGGGGGGAATTATCATTCCTGATACGGCCAAAGAAAAGCCAGCTGAAGGTAAAGTAATAGCTGTCGGAAACGGAAAGATCAACGAAGACGGGAAAAAAATCCCTCTAGACATTAAAAAGGGTGACAGGATCCTGTTCGGGAAATATTCCGGTACAGAGGTTAAGATTGAAGGCGATGAATATCTTATCATGAGAGAAGATGACGTGCTTGGAATAATCGAATAACTGTAATTTAATTGTGATTAAACATATAAATGGAGGGTAGATCAAAATGGGTGCTAAAATTATCAAGTACAATATGAAAGCCCGCGAGGCAATGCTGAAGGGCGTGCAAACACTTGCCGATGCAGTAGTTGTGACTCTCGGACCGAAAGGAAGAAACGTAGTTATTGACAAATCATGGGGATCACCAACTGTTACCAAAGACGGCGTAACGGTTGCCAAAGAGATCGAACTCGAAGATAAGTTCGAAAATATGGGTGCACAGATGGTGAAAGAGGTTGCCAGCAAAACAAGTGATATGGCCGGCGATGGAACCACCACCGCGACAGTTCTTGCCAGATGCATTTATGAAGAAGGGCAGAAACTCGTAGCAGCCGGCAATAATCCAATGGCAATAAAACGTGGTATTGACAAGGCCGTTGAAGTGGCGGTTAAAGAACTCCACAGAATGAGCAAACCGACCAAGGATCAGCGCGAAATCGCACAGGTTGGCACAATATCCGCCAACAATGACGAGACCATCGGAAACATCATTGCCGAAGCAATGAACAAGGTTGGGAAAGAAGGCGTAATCACTGTTGAAGAAGCAAAAAGCATGGATACAACCCTTGAGGTTGTTGAAGGTATGCAGTTTGACCGCGGCTATCTTTCTCCGTACTTCGTAACAGATCCTGAAAAAATGACCGTCTCGCTTGATGATGCCTATATTCTAATCAATGAAAAGAAGATCAGCAACATGAAAGATCTCCTTCCCATTCTCGAGAAAATAGCTAAAATGGGCAAACCGCTTCTCATTATAGCAGAAGATATTGACGGCGAAGCACTTGCTACTCTTGTGGTTAACAAGCTGAGAGGAACCCTTCATGTGGCTGCAGTTAAAGCTCCCGGCTTCGGAGACAGAAGAAAAGCGATGCTCGAAGATATCGCAATTCTTACCGGAGGACAGGTTGTGTCTGAAGATCTTGGAATAAAACTGGAGAACATCTCCCTTGAAGATCTCGGAAAGGCAAAAAGAATCGTTATCGACAAAGACAACTCAACAATAGTTGACGGCGCAGGTTCACGCTCCGCACTTGAAGGACGTGTAAAACAGATTCGCGCTCAAATTGATGAAACCACATCTGATTATGATCGTGAAAAACTCCAGGAGCGCCTTGCCAAGTTAATCGGCGGTGTGGCTGTTATTAATGTCGGTGCTGCTACAGAGACCGAAATGAAGGAAAAAAAGGCCCGTGTTGAAGATGCTCTTAACGCAACCCGTGCTGCTGTTGAGGAAGGCATTGTTCCCGGCGGCGGAGTGGCGCTAGTCCGCTGCCTCGAAGCTTTGGAAAAAATCAAGATTAAATCTGATCAGAAGCTCGGTGTAAAAGTCGTTATGCGGGCAATTGAAGAGCCCCTAAGGCAAATTGCAAACAACGCCGGCCAGGAAGGATCAGTTGTAATTGATAAGGTAAAGAAAGGCGAAGGTTCATTCGGATATAATGCCGAAACCGATACTTTTGAAGATCTTATTGCAGCAGGAGTTATTGATCCGACAAAGGTTGTACGTTTTGCGCTTCAAAACGCCGGAAGTGTTGCATCCCTTATGCTCACAACGGAAGCCATGATTGCCGAAAAACCCGAACCCAAACAGGAAGGAATGCCTGGTGGCGGCGGACACGGCGGAATGGGCGGAATGGGTGGAATGGGCGGAATGATGTAACCCAATAACGAACCATAATTGAACTATAAAAGCCCTTGTGTACAATAGCGCAAGGGCTTTTTTTATTGAAAATGGATTTAAACTTAAATACTTGACAAACAAGCAATTTCAGACTAATGATTATCCGTAAAGATAGTAAAAAGCCTTTATAAACAGTTTGTAGCCGGCTATTCTCTATTTTTAACCTGCAACATAACAAAATGAGGCCTTATATGCGGAATATATCAAATAACAAAATTTTTTTTGCGTTTATTTGTATATTAACCACATTAATTATTCTCCCCGTCTGTTACGCTCAGGAAAATCCGCAGAGCGTTGAAAACGAAGTGGGATTCTATTACACAGTCCAAAAAGGAGACACGCTCTGGGATCTTTCAAACAGATTTGCAGATTCTCCGTGGCAATGGCCTGATCTGTGGAAAGATAACCAGCATATTTTAAATCCTCATCTGATTTACCCTGGCAACAGGATACTCCTGTTTAAAAAGAAAGACACGGA
The DNA here is from genome assembly GCA_964402865.1 of uncultured Desulfonema sp. GTDB lineage: Bacteria > Desulfobacterota > Desulfobacteria > Desulfobacterales > RPRI01 > RPRI01. Next base: position 5,521 of record CAYODW010000022.1, read on the forward strand.
TACAATAATCAGCCCTAAAGTAGAAGAAATAATTGCCGTACCCCAATTAAAGGAAATCAAGAAAGAAATTAAATCCTATAAGTATTTTCCTATAGATACGGTTGGTTTCATCAGAAAAGAGCCTGTTATCCCAAGCGGTTCGTTATTTAAGATCAAAGATGACAAAGAGTTGGCAAGCACAGGTGATCTGGTTTACATAAGGCCCGGGAAAAATATAAATTTTTATCCGGGAGCAAAATATACTGTATTCCGGATTTTAGGGCCATTAGTCGATGAAAAAACGGAAGCTTTAATCGGTAGCCAGCATTATTTAACCGGCGTTGTGGAAATTAAAAAGATTGAACCATTATATGCCCTGGCCGAAGTTATCAAGACATACAGGGCGATTGCCGTCAATGATCTATTGATGCCATATGAGACAAGATCTCCTGAAATACCTATGATAGAATGTGAAAAAGGAGTTAATGGAGCTATTATATCCGCCGAGGAAAAAAGAGAAATAATTGGTGATAATACAGTCGTATTTATTGATAAGGGTAAGAAAGACGGTATAAAGCCGGGGCAGTCTTACAGCATCTATTATCAGGAAAAGAAGAAAATTTCTCCCGAAAGCAATCAAGAAATATATCTTGATCCGGTTGATTTCGGATCGCTTATTGTGCTTCTTACAGAGCAGACAACATCGTCTGTACTGATAACCAAGTCCGATAAGGATATTAATCCGGGAACAAAATTCAGAAGCCCTGTAAAGTAGCAATATTTTCGTAACTATTCAGGATTCAGAAGTCAGGAGCCAGAATTCAGAATAGAAGCGGTATATGCCTCAATCAACTTACTCACCTCTTCAAGTTGTGGCATTAACTAAATCTATTTCGGCAAATTTTACACCTTCTCCCATGTCACCCGCAATACTTCCTGATATGTTGTTATTCCTTTAAGGAGCTTTTTAACAGCATTTTCCCTCAGGGTAACCATTCCCTCTTCCATTGCTTTCGTCCTTATGGATTGCAAATCGGTATCTGAAGTCGTCATTTTTTTTATGGCTTCACTGTAAGGTAGTACTTCAAATATGGATGTTCTGCCAAAATATCCCGTCCCCCTGCAATTGATGCAGCCCTTTCCCCTGTAAAGCTTCACAAGGCTTTTTCCTCCCACTTCAAGCCCCATTGCGCTTAATTCGGCGCATTCCATTTCAAACGATTCTATGCAATGTGAGCATATTTTGCGGACCAGCCGTTGAGCCAATATCCCTACCATTGTAGCCTGAATTAAAAATGGAGGTATTCCAAGATCCAGAAGGCGGGTAATTGATGAAGGGGCGTCATTTGTGTGGAGCGTCGAAAGAACGAGGTGACCCGTCATAGCCGCCTGAACTGCATTCTGGGCTGTCTCAATGTCTCTCATCTCTCCTATCATTATTATGTCAGGGTCCTGCCTCAAGATATTTCTTAATATCGTTGCAAACGTTATATCCACGGCAGGCTGCACGGCGATCTGGTTAAAATCCTCGTGAATCATCTCAATCGGATCTTCTATTGTCGTAATATTTATTCCGGGCGAAGAAAGATGTCTCAAGGTAGAATAAAGAGTTGTCGATTTTCCGCTCCCTGTAGGACCGCAAACCAGAACAATTCCATGAGGCATATTGATAAACTGATTGAAGCGGATCAGGTCGGTCGGAGTAAAACCGAGCTGTTCGAGCTCCTGGAAAAGAATATCCGGATCCATGATCCTCATCACAACTTTCTCTCCGAATGCCACCGGAAGGGTTGAAACCCTTATCTCTACCGCAGTATTGCCTTTATCCGTCTTTATGCGCCCGTCCTGGGGTCTTCGTTTTTCGGACATATCGAGTCTCGACATGTTCTTTATTCTGCTCACAACAGCAGAATGCACATTTTTTGGAAGTTCGTAAACAGAGTGCAAAACACCGTCGATTCTCATCCTGACAAGGCTTATATTCCTCTTGGGTTCAATATGTATATCGCTTGCTCTCTGGTCAAAGGCATAGGAAAAAAGATGGTTAACGGCATTAATTATATGTTTGTCATTTGAGGGCAGCTCGTCAGCTGATGAGAGGCGAAAGTATTGCTCGAGATTGCCGAGGTCCACCGATGGTCCCGCAAACTCGTGTTCGGCAGCGGCAATAGACCTTTTAAAACCAAAAAACTCGTTAATAAGTTTAACGATATCCGCTTTGGAGCTAACAACAACGGTGACTTTCATCTGGATTGCCCGCTCAATATCATCAAAAACTTCGATATTGAACGGATTCGGTGTTGCTACAGTCAGGCATCCATTTTCAACGGAAACCGGAAGGATCTTGTGCTTCATCGCAAAAGACCGTGGAATGGTGGTTGTTACAATATTTAGATTTAATTTTATCGGATCAATTTTCTTAAACGGCAAGCCCCATTCTTCAGCAAGAGCCTGGTAAATGACATCTTCATCAGCTATTTTTAAAGACCCGTCGGCACTCTGATATTTCTGGGAAACTATAATATCTATAATAGAAACATCTGCCGCTGAATTTATGCCTGAGGGATCTTTTTTCAGCCTTGATTTTTCAATTTTACGTTTTAAGATATCTATCTTTTCGAGTGTTTCTTTTACCTGCTCCCTGCTTATAATTTTTCTGCTGATAAGAGCCCTGCAAACACTTTCGGATGACAGCGGATTGTGTTTATCTGAGTTGGTTGTTTTGGAATTGATCATATTCTTTTATGCATATCTCTCTGTTTAATTAAATATTTCCCTCCACCAAATATAAAAGAAGTTTTTTAATGCGGCGAGTGGGTCCATTGCAATAATACCGGCCTCGGTTGATTCACTTAAAGCCTCGGGTGTTGTACTTCCTATTGAAATAAAAAGTTTCTGGCCTTTTTCAGTAAGCACCATGACCGGTTTTGATGGAATACCTCCTCCCAGCGAAAGGCTTCGTTCGAGGATAGAATCGTTGTTAACATCAAATAACGCAGCGGCTCCCGTTTTATATTTTAACGCGTAAAGTTTGCCTTCACCCCCCGGTAAACAGGGATCGTCATTTGGAAGAAAAGTTGTAATATATAACGTTTTGTAAAAAACCGTATTCCCGGCCAGTACTTTCTCACCGGTCCCGAGATTGATATACCACCCTTTATCGATCCATGAATTTGCATCAACATTGCTGGTGCTGCTATCAAGATTCGGGGGAGTGGCTGCTGTATCTGTAACATTGACCAGATCGTTTGTTTGATAAAGGGTTGTGGAACCATGCGAATCTTTAATGCTGTAAATGCTGTCAGGACCCGTTGTTTTGAGGCATGTATTTTCTCTGTCACCGGTGCCTGCAAATAAAAGATCGTATCCTCTTTCAAGGGTTACAGAAACCGGATAGAAAAACTTTTTATTGTAAATTGAATTGTCCGCGTGAAAAAGTAACTGCGCATCCCATCTTAAAATATTTTGATCAGTTTCCGGAAACGTGAGTGGGTTTCCGGACGTATCTGTGAAACGTCCAATCCTCCAAATATGACCTCCCATATCTCCAACGTAAAGCTTGTCCACAAACCCGTCATCGTCTATATCCAATGCATTGATTGAACTTGGTATGCTGAATACCATACCGAGAACATAGGCGCTGGCAGGAATAACGGTGCTGACAGGAAAAAAGGGATTCCCTGTCCATCGTTTGACTATAGATCCATTTGAAATATCAATGGCAAGAACCGCCCTGCCGTAGCTGTTAGTGGAACTGTACCCTCCGCCAACAAACATCACGGTGGTTCCTGTAGTATCCACATCCGAAGTTTTCACCAGGCCGAACACTGGTTCAGACCATGTTTCGCCCAGTTCAGCGATAACAGAACGATTAATTTGCCACATAAACCTGGGTGCCTCCGGAACTGTGACATCAAGAGCAAAATAGCTGTTTCCACCTTTTCTTTCTCCGCAAATAAGAATTACCTGGTCGCCTGAATCAACAATTCCATCTTTATCTAAATCTTTAAAATAAATTGCAGGGCTTGAGTCCACATAAAACTGATGTGAGGTCCCTTCAACCATATACTTTAACCGGGACAACTGGTCCGGTGGAATGAACGCCCATGCTTCTGTTCCGTAGTTTGTTTCTGTTTCTACGCCGTCCGTGGTGCTTATGTCGGCGTCATGTACCGCATGGAGCATACCTCCGTTTGACCCGAAAAAGACATATGTTTTGGAAGGGAGACCACTATAGTTGTATCGGAAAACAGCAGGTTCACTGTGTAAAACATCCCCGGTTATAATTGCTCTGTTTTCATCTATGTTACCGTCTATATCTTCATCAAGCGCATCTGCTCCCCTTGTGTAGTTAATGACGGTGCTTCTTCCGGATATGGGATTTCCAAGGAGATCAGCAGTAAGATAAGTTGTATTACCGGTTTTAAATTCATTTGAAGTATCCGTCAAATCAAGATTAGATCCCAGATAGGTATAAATTTTTCTATTTACATTTTCTATATAATTGCATCCTTCTCCTATGCAATCCGGATCTGAAAACTCAATATCGGACCAGTTTTTAGTAGCCCAGTAAGAAACGGCGGTCTCCTTTAATGCACCGTTGGGGAATGTTGCAAGAGCACCATTTTTGTCAACAATCTCGAGATCAACGTTAATCCCGAATTTTACAACATTACCCTCCCAGAAATTCCCATTGGTGGGTTTGAACAATGCAAGATAAATCCGGTTTCCACTGGTAGTTCGTGTCACGGGTACAACCGGCGCGGTAAATGTGCTTGTCTGGGTCAGTATTGCATTGACCGCTGAAAGTATTGCCGCGCTTAAGCCTCCGGCAGAATCTGCGGTAAAATGATATTTTCCATAATCGGATTTGGTGGTGTCATAAAGATTAAATTTTCCATTACCATTGTTGCTGGTATTGATAAGATAAAGATTGCTCTCCCTGCTGGGCATAACTCCAACTGTGTAGGTTTTGATGTTCTGAAACCCCGTGACATAGCCGACCATGTCATGGGTATATAAATAGTAGGCGACATCATCGAGCCAGGTTGAACCTTCTATATTCTGGGGGATGGGGAATATTGAATCATCGGCCTTGACATTCCCTTCTCCGATCCCCGCTCCATCCCCATCAAAGTCAGACAAGGTGGTGGGCAGGTATTGGCTGGCCCCCGTCTGATCCTTTGAAGGAATACCGGAAGAGACCACAATTACATATTGATCCTGGCAATAATTAGCTGGTGCAACCCCTGAAGAGGACGAATCGTAATATCCTCCTATGGTTGCCAGACCCTCTGCAAGCGGAGAGTAATTTACTGTGAGCATATTATTGATACGGTTTACATAGTTTGGATCAAGGATATTGGCATCAGGGTTACCCTCCACTACGGTGGCGACAACATCTCCAAGTGGCTGAGCTGAAGAAGATCCTTCATCATTTGTAAAATAGTAAATTCCAAAATCAGCTTTATTGCTCGTAATCTTTCCAACGGACAGCAGCGCCTGTTTGGCATAGTAAAAACGGCTCTTTGCCGGCAAGTCGCTTCCGTGGTATAAATTACTTCCATCGTAAAGAAATTGCCCCGTTGTATCTTTTGCAAAAAACAGCCAGTTCAAATAATTCTTTGAGTATCTGAATCTTACAGCATTGTCTATTATTAACAGGCCGGTATCAGGATCGGTCACGGTTGTGTTAGAGGGTGTAACCGGCAGGGTTATCGTCCTGCCGTTTATTATCCATGTATTGCCACTGGAGGCAAGCAAACCATTACCAACAGGATCGCTGCTAGGTTGAAGATCATTCTCAATTTTTACCAGATACCACCTTCCACCCTGACTTACCGCCGCATAGCCTCGTTCGTTAAAAAAGCCGTTCCCCCCAACTGGACATATGCCTGTTACTGGTGGCGCTTCTGGTGGGTCAATTCTTTGGTAGAGTGTTCCTTTGGCGATATTATTAACGTTTTTATATCTCTGGACAATTTCACCTGTTTGAAAAGTTCCTATAACAGCATCGATTTCGAGATGAAGTTGAGCCCCTATGTATGTCTTGGACACGACGTTTGCTCTTGCACCTGAAGTAACACCTGTTACGTCGGCTCCGGTTGCAAACAGATATTCGGTTTCATCAACATTAGTTAAGATTAGTTTTGTGTAAGTTATAAGAGGCGCTACACTCCCTCCTGATTTAACAACATCGCAGGCTGGAGCTGGGGATACTATCGGTGTGTAGTCTATATTGTTATTATAACCCGAACGCCATGTGATCTGTTCCATTTCAGCGCCGTTGTCGAGCAGAAAGACTATGTTCGGTCCTACTTCGTTGGATGTCACTTGAAACGTGCAGGTATCATCGGCAAATACTATTCCTGAAAATGCGAAAAAAAACATTGCAAAGATTGTACAAACAAGCCGATATTTTATTAATACTTTCATATTCTTTCTCCTCGCCGGTTTTTAAATTTGTCTGCACCGGCTGTAAGACTTTTTACTAGAACCCAAGACGGTAAAAGCCGGCTTCTACAGTGCTAGTGGCTTCATTTACATATCCATTGGCGGTTATTTGATATCTGTGCGCCTTAAATTTGCCTGCTTCAGTACCAGACCCTCTCGGAGGCTGGGATGAGCCGATATATGTCACGGTGCCGTTGAAAGACTGTGAACCGATTGAAATCTTCTCGTCGGTACCGGGGCCGGGAAAATTAATACCAGCTCCAGCATTAACATTGGCGCCGTGGTAAAGTTCAGTGTGTGGTGGCACATATTCCCTTGCAGTTTCCGCGCTGTAAAAAGTCTGCTTTTGAATTATGGTGTTGCGAAGAATCTGCGATTCAATGCTGCTCATATTTGTTGCGCTTATTCCCATGATAAGGAGAAGCACCATGATAATAAGGGCAACAACAATTACAGATCCTTCTTCATTTTTTAACTGCGATATGATTTTTTTCATGAATCGGAGCCTTTCAAAACTAATCTTTTATAATCTTCCTGCTGCCTTAAATTACCTGTGACTTAATGTAGTTGAACCGAATTATCTTTGCTGTTCCCCTTTCAGACCAGGTTACGGTCATATTTATGGTCTTGAAGTCAAGAACAGGATCTGCCGTTACGTCCCAGCTTACTGTATATATTCCATCTGTAATTTCGTAACTAGAACCAGAGTCCAGATTACCAGAATCATAAGGAAGGGTCATGAGGGTCTCCAGAGTTTCAACACCCCGTGTTGTTGCTTCTGTAAGCCTTCTTGCGTGGCTGTTGTAATTGACCGAGAATATCTGCATGCTTGCCACTCCAAGGATGCCAATTGAAAAAATGGCAAGCGCAATAAGAATTTCAATCAATGTAAATCCCTTGTTATTAAATTTCTTCTCTGGTCCTTTCGTTTCTTTATCAGACATCTTTTACTCCTTTG
>CAYODW010000022.1:13010-27809 GCA_964402865.1 uncultured Desulfonema sp.
AACACTATCATTTATGTCTATTTCTCCATCATCATTAGTATCAAGAATCCGGTCAAGGATGTTATTATTATCGCTGTCATAAGCCCAGATGATATTTCCATTAGCCGATGTATCGAGCCTGCCGTCCCCGTCATTGTCATAAGCATAAGCCAGAAAAAGCGCCTCAATGCTCTCTGCTATTATCTGTCTGCCACCACCGTTGTCTCTTGCCAAATCGAGAATTCCGTCGGGAGCACTAACAGGATTATCGTATATGGAAAAAGAAATTTTTTCGTTTTTGGGTAAAGCTGAACCAGAATCTTCAATATCATTTGTTACAAGATCAGTATCCTCATCCATATCTCGGATACCATCATCATCCAAATCGTATGTAAATGTTATGGCACTGTTTCCATTCAAATCCAGATCGTTTTCGATATTGCGGAATCTGATATCGATTATTCCAAAATTGCCGGTCTTATTTCTATCATAACCTGCCATCCTTATCTCTCTTTCCATGAGATATAATCCACCTCTTATGTTCTGCTGCATGTTCAATACAACGGTCTGGGTTCTGTTGATTGATGACTGAGTCTGGTAGGTTGAATATATTGCCATAAGAACAATACCGGCAACTGCCATGGCAACCATGAGTTCAATTAGTGTGATTCCTTCTTTTGATTTTACGAAACCATAACCGGATCGATAATTTTTTTTATTGAAAATCATAGCAAAAATCCCTATTCCCAATTTGAGCCATTCCATTTATAAGTAACAACTCCCCCGGAAATAATCACTTGGGTTCTGTAATATGCTGATTTATCTCTATTTGTTAAATAAACACTCCCGAAGGGTGAACAAAGACCTCTTGAATTAAATGTCAATACACCGGCAGTTGTTCCTTGACCGGGAGGGCTCCCGAATACAACACCACCACTATAAGTACCGAGCGAAACGGTCTTTCCAATATCTGAAATATTATAGCTTCCTGCGCCGGTATTAATATTTATGCTGCAACTCCGATTCTGTTTTACGGCAGTCATCTTCGCCAGTTGCAGATTACTCTGCAACTCAACAACTGCATTTCTCAGTCCCTGATTCCTATACCAGCTAATCAGGTTGGGCGCCGTTATTGCCGATAAAATCGCAATAATTGCTATTACAATCATCAATTCTAATAATGAGAAACCTGATTTATTATGCATACCTATTCTCCAAGCCTGATCTTTATGTTTCTCAAGAAGTTAACAGCAGTCACGTATAGATATTATACAAATCCTGTGCCATGCTTATTTTTTTAAATATTGTGGTAGTTATATATACTGCTTAATTATCGATTACAAGAGTATCATACTGAAATAATGCAATAAAATTACATAATCAGATATTGGCGCTGGCTTAGCTTAATGGCAGCATGAGGAGTTGAGTTTGATGAAAACTATTAAATTATTTTACAGAACTATTAAATTATTTTATACTGAAACATTAACAACAGCTACCTGTCTTTTATATATTGAACCGCATTTTCAAAGATGCGAATGCCCGCTGTAGTTTCTGATAGATGAACATTCTTTCCGGAGCGTTTCTCTTTCTCCATTCGCCTTGTCCAGTCAGGGTGGTTTGTGCTGTGATTATATCCTTCAGGATGAGGCATGAGGCCAAAAACGCGGCCGCTCAAATCACATATTCCGGCAATATCTTTTATGGACCCGTTGGGATTATACGGGAATTTCCCTTCTGCTTCAGACCAGTCAGGCAAGGCATACCGAATGGCTATCTGATTATTTTCAACAAGCCGTTTGATTGTCGGTTCATCAGAGTAAAATTTCCCTTCACCATGCCGCACAGGAAGCTCTATATTATCGAGCCCTTTTGTAAACACACAGGGAGATGCGGTGTTAACTTTGAGATAAACCCAGTCGTCCCTGAAATTGCCGCAATCATTGAAAGTCAGAGCAACGGATCGTGCAGTATAATTATTATCAAATCCTGGCAAAAGTCCCATATTTACAATAGCCTGAAATCCATTGCATATACCTATAACGAGATTCCCGTTGCCTATAAAACCAATTATTTTATTGCCGATTTTTGTTTTAAGTTTAACCGCCTGAACAACACCGGCTCCGTGATCATCACCCCATCCAAAACCTCCGACAAAGGCCATTATATGAAAATCTTCCGGTTTTATAGTTCCATCAATAAGAGAATTGATATGGACTCTGACCGCTTTTGCTCCGGCCAGCTCAAAAGCATAAGCAGTCTCATGATCGCAGTTAAGGCCGTAACCGGCAAGCACCAAGACTTTTACATCGCTCATATCAGGTCTCCAAGAGGCTTTTTCCAGGCATTTCTCAAATCATCAACGGAAACAGAAACTATATTTCTGCCTTGAGGTCCATCCAAAACAAAATCTTTACTCTCTAAAACCATTCCAACGCATGCGAACGGCAGTCCGAAGAAAAGGTTTTCAAAATCTTTTTTGTTTTCCGGTGCGATGGATACAATTATACGTCCGGACGATTCTGAAAAAAGAAGAACATCGCCACGGTCTATCCCTTCAGTCTGTACAAGACCAATATCGACTTTCATACCAAGGTTTCCACCCATTGCTACCATGGCAAGGTGTACGCCCAGCCCCCCACGGTATATGCCATGTGCCGAAGCAACTAAACCCTTGTCAATTGCATCTCCTAATGCCTTATAAATCTTTATAAACCGATCAGGAAAAACCTTCGGAACATTTAAACCGATGTAACCGAAATGTTCGTAATATTCCGAAGCACCCAGTTCATTGCAGGTTGTGCCCAGTACATAAATCAAATCCCCGGGCATTTTACTGTCCATCGTTACGCATTTATGAATATCATTTATAACTGATACTGATGAGAATTGAAGTGTTTCAAGAGCGGAAACCTTGTGGGTTTCACCGTAACGTCCGAGAAGATGCCCGTCAACATACATACTGTCTTTTCCTGATAAAAGGGGTATTTTGTATGCAAGGCACATATCGGACAAGGCCCTGCATGATCGCACAAGCTGTGCTGCCTTAAATTGTCCATCCGGATTACTTACAGGATGATACTGGATACTGGGCCAGCAAAAATTGTCCACCCCTCCGACATGTTCCAGATCTCCTCCGACACACAGAAGCCGTCGTAAAGCCTCGTCAATAGTACAGCTTGTCATGTGATAAGCATCTATTGAGGAGTACTGTGGAATTAGAGCCTGAGAAAAAGCAAGACCTTTTCTGGAATTCAGAACAGGTCTTATAACAGCAGCGTCGCTGTTCATATCGCGGTTTTCACCCACAAGCGGTTTTATTACGCTCCCACCCTGTACTTCATGGTCATACTGCCTGCAAATCCATTCCTTGGAGCAAATATTGGGACGGGATAAAAGATCGAGCAAAAGTTTATTGTAATCACTAGGTTCTTTCAGTACAGGCTCATACAGACCGCGCTTTTCAGGTTGCTGCCATACTGCATCAAACTTCCACTGAGGAAAACCGGCCGAAAGCAGCTCCATATCAACATACGCACAGGTTTTATTGTTGTATTTTATATGAATCTTTCCTGAATCGGTGTATCTCCCGATGGCAGTGCTCTCAACAGCATGTTTTGCTGAAAGTTCAAGGAACCTGCCGAGATCTTCCGGCCTGACGGCAACTGTCATGCGCTCCTGTGATTCCGAAACCCAGATCTCCCACTGGTCAAGACCTTCATATTTCAAGGGTACTTTTTCAAGCTCTATTTCGCAGCCATTTGAATAACGGGCAGATTCACCTATTGATGATGAGAGTCCTCCTCCTCCGTTATCAGTTATAAACATAATCAGCCCTTCATCACGGGCTTCAAGGAGAAAATCATGCATTTTTTTCTGTGTGTACGGGTCACCTATCTGGACATGACCAGCAGGCGTATTCTCAGAAAAAACTTCTGATGAAGCCGTTACTCCGTGTATCCCGTCTTTTCCCACCCTGCCACCACACATAACAACAAGCTCACCGGGAGATGTTTTCTTTTGATCAGCAGGTTCCCCCCTGATTATAGACGGCATTATTCCTAAAGCAGTCACAAATACGAGACATTTTCCCATATATCCATTGTGAAAAAGAACCTGGCCAAAGGTTGTGGGAATCCCGCTTTTATTCCCGCCATCTCTTACTCCCTCTATTACACCGTCAAGAAGACGCCTCGGATGAAGGTGTGGTGTTAGAGGACCATCATAATCCCTGTATCCGACGCAGAAGCCGTAACTTCCCATTATCAGCTTTGAACCTTTTCCGGTTCCGAGAGGATCGCGGTAAACGCCGACAATTCCTGTAATTGCGCCGCCATAAGCTTCCATGTTGGATGGCGAATTATGCGTTTCACCTGTAATGACATAATAATGCCTGTCATCAAAAACCCCCGCCCCGGCATTATCCCATAATACGGATGCAACCCATGGTTTTCTATCTTTAAGATAAAGTGTCGGGGCTTCAATATATGTTCTGAACAGATTATCGACAATTTCAAGGTGTCCGGTTTCAATATCTTTGTACCTGAACAATCCCCTGAATGTATTGTGGTTGCAATGATCGCTTCTTGCCTGAGATATATATTCAAGTTCAATATCTGTAGGCTCGGACAGGCCGACCAGAGCGCGTTTTGCCAAAACATCCTGTCTTAAGAAATAAGATCTTATAATGGGAATATCGTTTGGATTGAGAGCAAGGTTGCGTTGGTCGCTTATTTTTTTCAGGGCTTCATCGTTTTCAATGGAAACTGATGAGACAGTCGGAAAATGGTTCAGTATCACCTTCGGAATAATATAACCGATTCCGGTTGAACTGTCCCAGTCCTTCTTTGAATAAATTCTCCACTGCTGAATTATATCATTCGCAAGAAGTTCTGAGGCTATTCTTTCAATATCCTGCCTAACCAGGTTGCGGCCGCTTACACAAAATCGTTTTGAGGTATAAACAGCATCTTCATTAGCAAAACTGATTCCCAGTATATCTTCTATTGCTTCAACTGCCGTACTTCCCGGATTATCTCTAACCCCCGGTCTGTAACCAACCCATATAATCCAGTCGAATTCCGCCGGCAACGGATTATATGATGATATCTGAGTAACAGGATTTGTAAAAATTACTGCCTGAACCATCTTTAACTGGTCATCTGTCAATTCAGCATCAATAGTTATTACGGAAATTGTGCGAACTTTTGATAATTCAATACCGAAATAATCTTTTGCCTTATGGCGGATCCCCTCCCCTTCGGCATCAAACATATCCGGTTTTAATGCGATCTCAAGTCTGTGCGGCATAACTTTTTCTTTAATAATTATATGGGTTATAGTATATACTTTCCCCCTACCCGACTTCTTTTGTCAACTGAAAAAAATCCGCGTAATGTCGTTATAAAAAACGAAAATCATGAGAACAATCAAAATAAACATACCAACCTGCTGGGCAATTTCACGCATCTTTGTATTAACCGGCTTTCCAATTGCAGCCTCTATAAAAAAGAAAAGCAAATGTCCGCCATCCAATACCGGAATCGGAAGAAAATTCAGTACGGCCAGATTAATACTCAAAAGCGCTATGAAGAACAGTAAATTGGCAACTCCCTCTCTTGCCTGCTGCCCCGCCATTTCTGCGATCATCAACGGGCCGCCAAGAGTTTTTGCGGAAACGGTTCCCTGAATGAGCTTTGCAATGCTTACTATTGTCAACTTTGTAATCTTATATGTCTGCCGGACACTTTCAAACAGGGCCTGAAAAGGGTTTAACTTTTTTGAATAAAAATCACCTGACGAGGCAATTCCTATTGCATAGCGCTTAACATCTTCCCCGAATATATTTTTTGCGGTCTTAACTTCAGGCAATACATCAAGTGAAATGGATGAACCATTCCGGCGAACAGAAATGGAGAGCTTTTTCCCATTGCTTTCGGAAATGATTTCCGCCATCTCTTCCCAGTCTGCAATTTTTTTCCCATCAATCGATTCTATAATATCTCCCTTAATCAGGCCGGCTATTTCAGCCGGAGATCCTTTTTCAACAGATCCTGTGGTGGTCTTTAATATGAATATGCCTGACACAAGGAAAATTACGAATAATATCATTATCGCAAGAACCAGATTGAAGAAAGGTCCTGCCCCAACGATTAATATCTTCTTGAAAATATGCTTATGTGTGAATGAAATAGGAATATCGGCAGGATCTATCTCGGTATCAGGCTCCTCGCCCACCATTTTAACATAGCCGCCAAGAGGAACTGCAGAAACCCGGTAATCCGTTATACCTACTTTTTTCCCGAATAATCTTGGGCCAAATCCAAGGGAAAACCTCTCAACTCCAACGCCAAAAAGTCTCGCCATAATGAAATGACCAAGCTCATGGAAGAAAACCAATACGCCAAGAACAATAACAAAGGCAAAAATATCAATGCTCATAATAAATTATACTGTTTTTTTGAAGGTGACAGAATGGCTGATAACAGCAAATATCACGACCGGCAATCGCTTAAGGAATTTGTTCCCCTGCAATTTTGCGGGCCCAAAAATCTGCATCAAGGATATCAGAAAGTGCCGGATTTGCAATAACAAAATGCTTCTCCATCGTTTTCCTGATAACTTCCGGAATATCTGTAAAATGTAAGCGTTTGTTTAAGAAGGCTTCAACAGCAACTTCGTTTGCAGCATTTAAAACGGAAGGAAGGGTTCCTCCTGTTTTACCTGCAGAAAAAGCAAGATCAAGACAAGGAAATTTTCCGGTATCAGGCTTTTGAAATGTAAGTGATGCGATAGATTTAAAATCAGGAAGCGGTTGCCCGAGAGGAAGTCGTTCCGGATAAGACATCGCATAAGATATCGCCCCTTTCATGTCAGGTATGCCCATCTGGGCAATAACCGATCCGTCTTTATAGGATACCATTGAATGAATCACGCTCTGAGGATGAATAATTACTTCAATATCTTCCGGAGAAACCCCGAAAAGATGTCCGGCTTCCATGATCTCAAGTCCTTTATTCATAAGCGTGGCTGAATCGACACTGATCTTTCTACCCATTTCCCAGGTGGGATGGTTCATGGCATCTTCCGGTTTAATATTATTAAACTTGTTAATTGGCAGATTAAGAAAAGGTCCTCCTGAAGCTGTAAGGAGTATCTTGTCCATATCTTCCCTGCGATGCCCTGCGATACATTGGAAAATTGCGCTGTGTTCACTGTCTATGGGAAGTATCTCTACATTTTTTTCCGCGGCCTTTTTCATGACAATATTTCCGGCCATTACAAGTGTCTCCTTGTTGGCCAGCGCAATATTTTTCCCGGCATCAATTGCCGAGAGAGTAGGCATCAGGCCGGCTGAACCGACCATTGCCGCAATGACCATATCCACCGGTTCGTACGATGCCGCGGCATTATAGCCGTCATTACCATACAGTATTTCAACGCAACTATTTGCTGTAATCCTTTTCAGCTCCTTTGCGCTCTTTTCATCAAAGACTACGGCAAAATCTGGGGAAAAAATTTTAATTTGTTCTGCAAGAATAGAAATATTGTTTTTTGCAGCAAGGACTTTTACGCAAAACCTGTCCGGAAACATTTCTACAATTTTCAGGGCGTTTGTGCCTATTGATCCTGTTGAGCCCATTATCGATAGAGATTTCATAACGTTAAAACCCTTTATCCTCTTTCCTAAAACAGGTACTCCTTGAAAAACCATGCGACAGGGGCGGCAAAGAGAAGAGCATCTATACGGTCAAGGATACCGCCATGACCAGGCAGTAATCCGCCGGAGTCTTTAACACCGGCGGACCTTTTTAATTCCGATTCAAAAAGATCCCCCAGCTGACCTGCAACTCCCACTAAAACAAAGAAAAGAATACCAACCCACCATGAATACGCAGGGAAAAAAAAATATTTGAATAGACCCCCTGCGCATAAATTCGCGGTAAGCCCCCCTATTGATCCTTCTATCGTTTTTCCAGGGCTTACTGCAGGACAGAGCTTATTACTTCCGAGATAAGTACCCGCATACAATGCTCCGATATCACCTGCAAAAACTGTAATCAGAATAAAGTAAATCCAGAGAATCCCATCAGAAGCATTTCGGACCAATATAAGGTATGAAAGAAAGAGCGGAATATAAATTAATCCCATCAGCTGCTTTGCAACCAGCCATGGAGCATTTTTATCCGTTCCGAATTTTTTCAGCGACATCAGACTTGAGATAAGGAGATTCAAAACAATTAATGCAGGAATAATTTTTAATGAATTATAATAAGCCCCGCAAAGGATCATCAGGCCAATTAAGTAAGCAGGAATGGATACCGAACCAAAACCATTGTCGCTTTGCGGGTAAAGGACAATTTTAAAATACTCCAGAAGGGCAATAACTGAAATTATACTGATAACAACAGCAAAAATGATGGTTCCGCTTTTACTTATAAGCAATATGAGAAGAGGAAGGGCTACAAGTCCTGTAATCCAGCGCTTTAAATGCATGGTCTGAATCCTTCCTTCAGTCTATCTGCCTTCAGCCTTCAGCTTATCTCCCGACATTGCCAAACCTGCGCTCGCGGTTTTGAAAATTAATAAGAATGTTTAAAAATTCATCCCTGCCAAAATCAGGCCACAAGGTATCTGTGATAAATATCTCCGTATAAGCAATCTGCCATAATAAAAAATTGCTTATGCGCATCTCTCCGCTTGTCCTAATCATAAGATCGGGATCAGGCATACCAGAGGTATAAAGATGATCCGCAACAATTTCGGGAGTTATTGAGTGCGGATCCATTTTACCATCCATTGCCTTGCCGGCAAGCGCCTTAACCATATCAACAATTTCCGCTCTTCCGCCGTAACTTAAAGCAAGATTGAGAAGCATTCCCTTATTTTCCCCCGTCAAATCCATTGTCCTTTTCAAAGATATCCGGACATCTTCAGGCAGTTTTTCAAGCTGTCCGATTGCATTGAGACGAATGTTGTTTTCAATCATCTCGTTTTGTTCTGAATCAATGAATTTTTTCAGCAGCACCATTAAGGTTGCAACCTCTATTTCAGGTCGCTGCCAGTTTTCTGTGGAAAATGCGAATAAGGTTAGGATGGGAATTCCAATTTCGCGGCAGGTTCTTACAATTGCCCTAACAGTTTCAGCGCCTGCTTCATGTCCTCTGATTCTGTTCATAAGGCGCTTTTCAGCCCACCGGCCGTTCCCATCCATAATAATAGCAATGTGTTTGGGAAGCTTCGAAATATCAAGACCTTCAGGCACATGGAAGGATGTGCTAGAATTCAAGGATTTCTTTCTCTTTATCTTTATAGATGCTGTCAATAATCTTTATCTGTTCATCTGTTATCTTTTGTACCCGATCCTGTGCTTTAAAGGCATCGTCTTCGGAAATTTCTCCATCCTTTTTAAGGCCTTTAATAAGCTCATTTGCATCTCGCCTTATATTTCGAACAGCAACTTTGTATTCCTCGCACATTTTGTTCACAACCTTAACCAGTTTTTTTCTTCTGTCTTCTGTCAGGGGCGGAATAGATATTCGAACAATCTTTCCGTCACTTGAAGGAGTCAGGCCAAGATCGGATTTCATTATAGCCTTCTCAATCTCCTTTATTACAGAAACATCCCAAGGCTGGAGGGTAATCAACCGGCTTTCAGGTACGGAAAGCGATGCTATCTGATTAAGAGGGGTCGGGGTTCCGTAATAATCAACTCTTATCCCGTCAAGAATGGATAAGGAAGCACGCCCGGTTCTTACTCTTTTCAATTCATTCTGAAGGGCAGTTATTGACTTGCCCATACTTTCTCTTGCTTCCTGAAATACTGATTCGATCATGGGCTTTACCTCATTTGATGTGTATTAAAGATGTGTTGGTTAATCTTTTTTAAGGATAAAATCCATTTAACTGTTTATACGAGTGCCGATATCCTCGCCACATATAACTTTTCTAATATTTCCCTTCTTTTTAAGATTAAAAATTGCAAGTGGCAGATTATTATCCATTGCGAGAGAAATTGCAGTCATATCCATTACTTTAAGCTGTTTCTCAAGAACTTCCATGTATTTGATTCTTCCCAGAAACTTGGCATCTTTATTAATGACCGGATCCGAATCATACAGACCGTCAACTTTTGTGGCTTTCAGTAATATCTCGGCATGTATTTCCTGCGCCCGTAAAACAGCTGCAGTATCAGTCGTAAAATATGGATTGCCGGTTCCTGCGGCAAAAATCACAACACGTCCTTTTTCAAGATGGCGTACAGCCCTCCTTAATATATAGGGCTCCGCAACTTCATGCATTGATATGGCGCTCTGTATGCGTGTAGCAACTCCTTTTTTTTCAAGAGCATCCTGCAAAGCAAGGCTGTTTATAACAGTAGCAAGCATTCCCATATGATCGGCGGAAGTACGGTCCATCCCATAAGAGCTTGCGGCAATGCCTCTGAAAATATTCCCACCACCTACAACTATTGCTATTTGAACTCCAAGATCGAAAATAGATCGGATCTCTTCAGCAACATATTTAATAACTTGTGAACTAATGCCAAAGCCCTGATCGCCCATCAGGGCTTCACCGCTCAATTTAAGAAGAACTCGTTTGTATTGGGGAAGTGCCAAGGCTTTAAGACTCTCCGATTTGAAAACGCACAAAGCGTTTAATTGAAATGTTCTCTCCAATTTTTGCGATCAGGTTGTTCAACAAATCCGAAATGGTAATATTCGGATCCCTTACATAAGCCTGATTCATCAGACAACTATCCTTAAAAAACTTTTCGAGTTTCCCTTCGGCAATTTTCTCTACCATTTTTTCAGGTTTTCCCATCTCTCTTGCCTGAGCGCGATAGATCTCCATTTCCCTTTGTATCAATTCCTGAGTAACATCCTCGCGTCTGATACCAACAGGATTAGTTGCAGCGATATGCATTGCAACGTTTTTTGCAAACTCTTTAAAATCATCATTTTTTGCAACGAAATCGGTCTCGCAATTAATTTCAACAAGTACGCCAAGCTTTCCACCCATATGAATATAGGGCTGTATTATTCCCTCTGCCATAACCCTTCCTGCTCTTTTAGCTGCTGTTGCAAGGCCTTTCTTTCTCAGATGATCAATAGCTTTGTCCATGTCTCCTTCACATACGGAAAGAGCTTCTTTGCAATCCATTATCCCTGCACCGGTCTTCTCCCGGAGTTTTTTTACAGTTTCCGCACCAATTGATACCATATTATAA
Source organism: uncultured Desulfonema sp. (assembly GCA_964402865.1). Taxonomy (GTDB): domain Bacteria; phylum Desulfobacterota; class Desulfobacteria; order Desulfobacterales; family RPRI01; genus RPRI01. The sequence goes on from CAYODW010000022.1 coordinate 24,220, forward strand.
TCTCCCGTTTCTATATATTAAAGCGAATCTCTAATTATTCGCTCTCAATATCTTCCATAACTTCCGGAGCTGCTCTTTTAATTATTTCAATAACAGGCCCGTCAGAACCATCAGATATAACTTTTCTCTCTCCCGGTTTTAATTCCGCCCTTACTACTGTTGTTTCGGTTACATCTTCAATCTTCTTATCCGATTCAGCCTGCTGTTTTTCAGACAGCCTCCTTTTTCCTTCTATACAGGCATCGGCGATTCTTGAAGAAATAAGTCTGATTGAACGAATTGCATCGTCATTTCCGGGAATAATGTAATCAACATCATCCGGATCACAGTTTGTGTCAACTATGGAAACAATTGGAATCCTCAGGCGTTTGCCTTCCCGAATCGCAATTGCCTCATTCTTGGGATCGACTATAAATATAGCACCTGGAAGGCCGCCCATATTACGAATTCCGCCCAGAGTGCTATCAAGTTTTATTCTCTCTTTCTCATGTTTTAATCTCTCTTTTTTCGGAAAAAGATTAATTGAACCATCGACCTGAATAGAATTCAAATAATTAAGCCGATCGATGCCTTGTTTGATAGTCTGAAAATTTGTCAGCATGCCTCCGAGCCATCTGTTATGCACATAAAACATCTCGCAACGATTTGCCTCTTCATAAATCGACTCTTTCGCCTGTTTTTTTGTACCAACAAAAAGAACAGATTTCCCGTTTGTAACAGTATCAACTACAAAATCATAAGCTGTTTTAAACATCCGGACTGTTTTCTGAAGATCAATAATGTAAATACCGTTTCTTGCCCCGAAGATATAAGGTTTCATCTTGGGGTTCCATCTTTTTGTCTGGTGCCCGAAATGCACTCCTGCTTCAAGAAGTTCTTTCATTGTAAGATAAGCCATTAAAATTCTCCTTTTCGTATTGGTTATTCAACCGCTCTATTCAACCCCGCCTTAAACTTTCACACAATATGAAAGCACCATAAAGCAGGTCCAAGAGCGTGTTTGTTGTTCTAACCTATGTTGGTTAACAATTTAATTTAATATCCGCAACAATTATTTTTTAAAAATATAAAATTTTAAATATAAGTTCTTTCTGTTTTCATCTCTTTTGCATACAAATAATTCTGTCAAACCCGCTGTAATCCCTTCGAAAATATACATCTTGATAGCAACCGGTTTCTTCAGCGACTTTATAAACAGCTTCTTTCTGATCATGTCCGATCTCAATTATCAGATATCCTTTGGGACTTAGAAATTGATGAACAGAATTGATGATATTTCTTATTTCAAAAAGACCGTCTTCTCCGCCATCAAGAGCAGTTAATGGCTCAAATCTGCTGATTTCAGGTTGCAAGCTGTTTATATCATCTCTCCTAATATAAGGAGGGTTGGATAAAACCATATCGAACAATCTGTCTTTTCCTTTTAGCGGAAGAAACCAGTTCCCGCAAAAAAAACATATTTTTTTGTCAAGTCTCTGCTTTTCCGCATTTTTTAATGCGAGTAACACTGCCTTATCCGAAATATCAGAAGCGAAATAATTATGTTCAGGCCTTTCCGAAGCTAATGCAAGAATAATAGCCCCTGAGCCGGTACCCACTTCCAAAACCCTTTTTGGTGAACAAAATGATTCTTTTGACAGGGCAGAAAGAGCCTCCTCAACAAGACATTCGGTTTCCGGTCTGGGAATAAGAACATCTCCTGTAACAGTAAGTTCAATGTTCCAGAATTCCTTTAAGCTGACAATATAGGCAACAGGCTCCCTGTTTATTCTTCGCTTTATTAATGCCCTGAAGCAATCAAGCTCGTTTCTAACAAGAGGCTGATCGTACCTTAAATAAAGATCAATTCTTTTTAAACCGAGGGTATGGGCGAGCAATATTTCGGCAGTTGACCTGGGGCTGTCTATTGCATTTGATCTGAAATAAGAAGTGGTCCATTGGAGGATCTTAATTATCGTCCAGTCCGTATCAGTTGCTTTTGGCTGATTCTGCATTCTTTAACGATATAGCCTGATAATGGGAGGTCAATTCACTGATTATTTCGTCGATATCTCCCTGAAGAATACTTTCCAGCCTGTATAACGTCAGGCCGATTCTGTGGTCTGTAACTCTTGCCTGAGGGAAATTATATGTCCTTATCCTTTCACTTCTGTCACCGCTTCCAACCTGGCTTTTTCGCTCCTCGGATCTCTTTTCGTTCTGATCCCTTATCATTTTATCAAGAAGACGGGCGCGTAACACCTTCATCGCCTTGCTTTTATTTTTAAATTGAGATTTTTCATCCTGGCAAGTTACAACAAGGCCGGTCGGCAGATGAGTAATGCGAACAGCTGAATCTGTGGTATTCACGCTCTGACCACCCGGACCTGTTGAACGGTATACATCTACTTTTATATCTAACGGGTCTATATTGATTTCAACTTCTTCGGCTTCCGGCAAAACCGCAACTGTCACCGCCGAGGTATGTATTCTTCCCTGGGCCTCTGTTGTTGGAACACGCTGGACACGGTGGGTGCCGCTTTCATACTTCAAACAGCTGTATGCACTTTTTCCATGAATCATTGCAATTATTTCTTTCAAACCGCCGACTCCGGTTGGATGATGCGTCATTACTTCGATTTTCCAGTTTTTATTTTCAGCATACCTGCTATACATTCTGAAAAGATCATTTACAAAAAGAGCGGCTTCTTCTCCCCCTGTCCCCGCCCGTATTTCGAGAATGACATTTTTTTCATCATTTACATCTTTCGGTACAAGAAGTTTCTTAAGCTCATTTTCCAGACTCTCTTTTTTTAGACTAAGAGATTCAATTTCATCACGTGCAAGTTGTTTTATTTCAGGGTCTCCGTCTCTCAAAAGGCTCATGCTTTCTTCAATTTCTTCAGCTTTCTGTTTGTATGTTCTGAAAACAGATATTATTTTGGCCAATCCGGCGTGTTCACGAACATACTTCTGGAATATTTCCCTGTTTTTAATTATTTCGGGATCGCTTAAGAGTGTTTCAAGTTCCATAAAACGCTCTTCAACACCTTTGAGCTTTTCATACATAAGTTTTTTTGCCTGGATTATAAGCTTAAAAACGCCCCATAATATCATCTGGGGCGTTTATTGTTTTTATTCAATCTCCTCACCGCAAGCATTGGGGAAATGCCTGTCCGCCATTGCTGTGTGGCGGGCGCTCGCTGTTTCGGTTCAAACTAAAATAATTTTATTGCCGGCAAAATTGTCCGGAGGTAATTTGAGGTCTATTTTTCATTATATTTTTCATATTTCTTACGGAAGCGCTCAATACGGCCGGCGGTATCTATCAGCTTTTGTTTACCCGTAAAAAAAGGATGGCATTTTGAGCATATTTCAACTTTTATATCAGGTTTTGTTGAGCCTACTTCAACAACATTTCCACAAGCACATGTAATAGTTGTAGTAACATAATCAGGATGAATTTCACTTTTCATGGTTTTATTGCTCCCTATATTTTTTTATGCTTTAAGCATTCATGGATTTTAAGAAACTTTCATTATTTTTCGTTCCTCGCATTTTTTCAAGAAGAAACTCAAGGCTGTCAATCGGGTTTAATGAAGATAGAAGCT
>CAYODW010000022.1:27819-29009 GCA_964402865.1 uncultured Desulfonema sp.
AATCCAAACCCTGTTAAGAGTCTCTTCAGACAAAAGAAGCTCCTCTTTTCTGGTGCCCGATTTCTTAATATCAAATGCAGGATATACACGCTTGTCTGCAAGCCTTCTGTCCAGCTGTATTTCCATATTTCCCGTGCCCTTGAATTCTTCAAAAATAACTTCATCCATACGACTTCCGGTATCAACAAGGGCGGTTGCAATAATGGTAAGACTCCCTCCTTCCTCGATATTTCTAGCTGCACCAAAAAAACGTTTAGGACGTTGGAGGGCATTTGAATCTACACCTCCGGAGAGGATTTTTCCGCTTGGGGGCATAACTGAATTATATGCACGGGCAAGTCTCGTTATACTGTCTAATAAAATAACAACATCCTTTTTGTGTTCAACAAGTCGCTTTGCTTTTTCAATAACCATTTCAGCTACCTGTACATGTCTTTCAGCAGGCTCGTCAAAAGTCGAGCTTATGACTTCAGCCTTAACGGTACGCTCCATGTCCGTAACTTCTTCAGGCCGCTCGTCAATAAGAAGTACAAATGGTATTACCTCCTTATGACTGGCAATAATGCTGTTGGCTATATTCTGAAGAAGCATAGTTTTTCCGGCTCTTGGAGGTGAAACTATGAGCCCTCTCTGGCCAAAACCAATGGGGATCATAAGATCCATTATTCGCATGGAATAATTTTCAGCATCATTTTCAATGTTTATTTTCCTGTTGGGATATAGAGGTGTTAAATTATCAAAAAGAATTTTTTCTCTTGCAACCTCAGGATCTTCATAGTTTACTGCCTCAACTTTGAGTAAAGCAAAGTAGCGTTCTGACTCCTTTGGCTGTCTGATCTGCCCGGATACAATATCGCCGGTTCTTAGATTAAAGCGTCTGATCTGCGAAGGAGACACGTAAATATCATCGGGGCCGGGCAAATAGTTATAACTGGGGGCTCTTAAAAATCCAAAGCCATCGGGGAGAATTTCCAGAGTCCCCTCACCATAAATCAGGCCATTCTTCTCTATTTGACTCTGGATAAGAGCAAAAATTAACTCCTGTTTTCTCATGCCGGCAGCCCCATCGATGTTTAAGCTTTTGGCCATCTGAGTCAGTTCTTTAATTTTTTTATTTTTCAACTCAACAATATTCATTAACCATTAACCTCTTTTCCTTAAATAATTATTTTCCATCCGGAAATGGCCCT
>CAYODW010000022.1:29019-31010 GCA_964402865.1 uncultured Desulfonema sp.
GCAATCGCTTGATTTCCTTAAGCTTGCCCAAAATTGCCTATTTCCGAATTGGAAACTTACACGTGTCCAAATTTGGGTTCCGGATGGACACTAATTAGTGCTTAAATTATTCGGACAGAAAAATCTTAATTTTGTATTATAAACCGGCTAAACCAGAACCAGAAACATTTATATTTTTTCATCAGCCGCAAATCAGGGATAGAATCTGAATTTATCACTATGGAGGAATATCAACGTAAAGTGGCACTTATCAGATAATTAGGTTTAGGCATTCTCTCCAAAAGGCGGGTTTGATGTATTTTAAACGGTGTCGTATTTATATCATGATTTTATATGTGTCAAGAATTTTATCTTTTTGATATTTTTCTGATAATTCTTTAAACTCAAGAAATAATCAGATAAACAAGAAAGAAACATTTGATTTTCATTTTGTATATATTATTAAATCCATTATAGCAAGAAATTATTATAAAAATTTTTATTATAAGCACATGATAAAATTTAATCCGACAATTCCCATCATCAAAGGCGCATATATTGTTGGTGGTTCTATAAGAGATCTTCTTTTAAGCAGATCCCCTTCAGACTACGACATAGTTGTTCTTGAATCACCTGATAAGTATGCACGCAATCTTGCTAAGCGCTGCAGTGGACATGTTGTGAAAATCGGGAAACAGAATCAAACAATATTCAGGGTCATTTCAGAAAACACCATTTTCGATATCTCAGCAATTGAAGCAAAAACGATTGAAGATGATCTTATAAAAAGAGATTTTACCATTAATGCAATAGGCTATGATCTTTTTTCAGGAAAAATTATAGACCTGTTTGAAGGAATAAAAGATCTTTCAATAAAAAAAATCAGAATGGTTTCAAAAGATATTTTTATAAAAGATCCTGTCCGCCTGATCAGGGCATACAGGATAGCTACAATGCTTGATTTTGAAATAGAAGCTGAAACCGCCCGTGTCTTAGTTAATAACGTTAAACTCATTACAAAGGCAGCGGGAGAGCGTATAAAAGCCGAACTTTTCAAAATATTTTCCTGCCCAAAATCATATGCTTATATTCATCAAATGTATGAAACCGGGCTTCTTTTTGAAATCTTTCCTGAACTGACAGCCTTACGGGGATGCAAACAAAACAAGTACCATGCATATGACGTTCTGGATCACTCTTTAAACGCATTCGGTCGGCTTGAAACTTTATTGAATGAAAAAAAATTCGATACAGGATCCATAAGCTTAACAATACCGGATATGGATAAAAAAAGATCGGCACTTTTAAAATATTCCATAATGCTCCATGACATAGGGAAACCGTTCACTATAAAAGTTGGAGAAAACGAGAATATTCACTTTTTTGGCCATGATATGATTGGTGCTGAGATGGCAAAACGGATATCAAAAAGATTGAAATTATCAAATATTGAGTCTAATTATATTGATTTTATAATCAGAAACCATATTTCGGCTCTTAATCTGTTTAACTCTTGCGATAAAAATCCCCCTTCAAAAAGAAGTTTGACTCGTTTTTTTATTAAATGCGGGGATATGACTCCGGATATTATATTTCACACTATTGCCGACATAAAAGGAAAAGCAAATGAAGATAAAAGAAATGAAGATTTTTTATGTTTCGCATCGTATCTTTTAAATGAGTTTTTTTCGGTCTATGAGGTTGAAAAAAAGGCGCCGCGGTTGATTACCGGTAATGATCTTATTAAGGAGTTTGGTTTGTCACCTTCACCTTTATTTAAAAGAATCCTATCTGTTGTTGAAGAATCGAGGATTTCAAATGATATAAAAAATCGTGAGGAGGCTTTTTCTCTGGTGAAAAATCTGATAGAAAGCAATTTCACCTGATAGTCCTGTTAATAATTTACCGATCAACCGATAATCAGCTCTTCCCTGTCATTTTTTCAACGCTTAATTAGTGTCCATCAGGAAACAAAATTATTATACATTTAAGTTTCCAATTCGGAAATAGGC
>CAYODW010000023.1:0-29963 GCA_964402865.1 uncultured Desulfonema sp.
TTACCAGCGAAGACGACCTCATTGTCGCATCCCCGGAACTTTTTCTTGAATGGTTCGAAGTTGATGTAAGAAATCTGAGTAATGTTCTTTCGATTGACAGGGAAAAGAAGGAAATTGAGGTCAAGGATCTCAAAACAGGAATAGTTTACAGTGAAAAATATGATGCCCTTCTTCTTTCTCCCGGATCAGCGCCTTTAAAGCCGAACCTGGAAGGAATAGATCTCCCTGGAATATTCACGCTCCGCAATATACCCGACACCAGGGAAATTATTAAATGGATCAAAGAAAAAAAAGTTGAAAGGGCGGCTGTTGTAGGTGGAGGATTTATAGGGCTTGAAATGACGGAAAACTTAAGAAGGCTCGGTATTCATGTTACCATAATCGAAATGCTGCCGCATGTCATGCCTTCAATAGACCCTGAAATAGCAGGCTTCATTCATAAACATCTCGAGGCAAACGGCGTATCCTTAATGCTCGGTTCTGCTGTTTCCGGATTTAGCAGAGAAAACGATGACTCAATATCCGTAAAGCTTAAATCGGAAAATGCGGTTCCGGCCGACATGGTTATACTCTCCATAGGCGTTCGGCCTGAAATTCAGCTTGCAAAGGATGCGGGACTATCCATAGGCGCTCTTGGAGGAGTAGTCGTTGACGAATTCATGCGTACAAGCGACGAAAACATCTGGGCGGTGGGTGATGCCGTCGAAGTAAAAAACTTCTTAACAAACAATCAAAGCCTAATTCCCCTCGCAGGACCGGCAAACAGGCAGGGTCGGATTGCCGCAGAATCCATATTCGGAACATCCGATAAAATTAAATCATTCAGAGGCATTCAGGCTACTGCCGTCTGCGGTATAATGGGCATGACGATAGCTTCAACCGGTCTAACGGAAAAAACTATAAAAAGACATGAGAAAAACGGCGTTCACATACCATATGAGAAGATATATCTCCATCCTGATCATCACGCCACCTACTATCCGGACGCAAAAACCATAACCATGAAACTAATATTCTCCAGAAATGACGGGCGGGTTCTCGGCGCACAGGCTGTTGGTCTTGAAGGAGTTGAAAAGAGAATTGATGTCATCGCTGCAACCATACAGAAAAACGGGACTGTTTTCGATCTTGAAGAAGCCGAACTCTGCTATGCCCCCCAGTACGGTTCCGCAAAAGATCCCATCAACATGGCAGGTATGATAGCTGCAAACGTGCTTAAGGGTTATTCTTTTATAAAGCACTGGGAAGATCTTCCCGGTTCGTATCCTTACATAATAGATGTGCGCGACCCGGCCGAATTTGTGCGCGGCCATCTTCTCGGCGCTGTCAATATTCCTTTAAACAGCATAAGATCCAGGCTTGACGAAATTCCTGGAAACCGGGATATCTGGCTGTACTGTCTTGTGGGTAAAAGGTCTTATTTTGCTTCAAGGATATTAAGACAAAAAGGTTTTAACGCATGGAACGTTTCAGGGGGATATGTAATGTATAGAGCTGTGAAAAAATTCCTTACCCTGCCATAATTTAATTTATATTCTTCCGATAAGTTGATACAAAGGGGATAAGGATTCAGGGATCCAAGTGGCTTTTTCACTTGAATCCTTGACCCCTGCCGAAGGCCCGCCAATCTTAATGTCGGGAACTCTCGAATCCTCATGAGATCATCAATTAATTTGGAGATGATCCTTATTTTTGCTATTTCCTGCAGCGGTCCAATTCAATGTCATGTTCTGAAACAGGATCCTCCAGGGGCTCCAGGTGTGTAAATACTGTGACATAAGAAATCGCACCGCGGATTTCAGATTCCAGTTCCTCAAGCAGTTCATGGCCCTGCTGCACCGTCCATGCCCCTGGGACAAGCACATGAACCGATATAAAGCAGCGGGCTCCGGATTGCCTTGTCCGAAGCGCATGAAACTGGATTCCCCTGCTCTTATATTTATCCAAAACCGTTATTACTTCTTTGCATTCATCATCCGGAAGAGCTGAATCCATGAGACCAAGTACCGAGTTCCTTACCAGTCTGAAGCCTGTCCATACAATATAACATGCAACGCAAAGGGCTATAACCGGGTCAAGGGATTGCCATCCGGTAAGAACTACTGCGGCTACACCGGCTATAACGCCTGTTGAAGTCCAGACATCGGTCATAAGATGATGCGCATCAGCTTCAAGGGTAACGGAGTTGTTTTTCTTTCCGACAGAAAACAGAGTTCGGGCAACAAAAAAATTTATCATAGATGCTGCGGCAGATACAGTCAAACCAGCCCAGGCCTGTTCAATCGGCTTTGGATTTATGAGCCGGTTGACCGCCGCAAACCCTATGCTGACGGCGGCGATGAGAATAAGTGTGCCTTCCGCGCCGCATGCAAAATATTCTGCCTTGTCATGTCCGAAAAGGTGATCTTCATCAGGTGGGCGGGCGGCTATCGTAAGCATAACCAGGGCTATGCTTGCTCCAAGCAGGTTAACAAATGATTCCGCTGCGTCTGAAAGCAAGCCGACCGATCCGGTAATCAAGTATGCATAACTTTTCAAAGCGATGGTAGCAATTGCGGCTGCAATCGACAGCCAGGCATAACCGGTAAGTGATGAACGATTCATAGTAGATTTGACCATACAGGGTTTATAGCGTCAAGTACAAAATCCGCACAAAAACGGAACGAGGACTTTATTTGGTTTTCAGGAGGGCTTCAAGTCCTTCAAACGGTTTATGTGTAGAAGATGCCTGCTGCTCACCACCCGGTGTTTCAGCGCCGTACCATTCCGCGTCAAGATTCCGGGAATGTTCATTATCGTGGCAGTAGATGCAAAGCAGTTCCCAGTTGCTCCCGTCAGGGGGATTGTTTTCGTGGTCATGATCCCTGTGGTGAACAGTCAGTTCTTTAAGCTTTTTGCCTGAAAAATCCCGCCCGCACTTTGCGCATACATGAGGAAACAGTCTCAGCGCACGCTCCCTGTAGGTCTTTTCACGAAGCTCCCTCTCCCGCCGTACTCCGGCAATTATATTTTCCAGCCTGCCGGTCCCTGCTTCTTTTGTTTTCTGTGACATTTTAATCTTCCTCCGAAGCCTCGTTTTCTTTTAATGTTTCATAGCTTCAATGTCAATATTTTGCATTATTTTGAACAATTACATAAAAATGCGGCGTATGATAACTGTTTATGAGCAAAGTTATATTGCAGGTTCGGTACCCGAAATGAGTCTTCTGATATTTTCCCTGTGCCTGAAGAAGATAAACATCGACATAATCACGGCACAAGATGTGTAGTTAATGGAATGGGCCGTAAACCACACGGCAAACGGAAGCACGGCCGAAGCGGTAAGCGAACCTGCAGAAACCCGCCTGTAACTATAAGTCACTATTATAAAGGCTGTAATGGCGGCAAGAAAAGCCCATGTTGAGATTACAAAAAAGCAGCCCGCAGCAGTTGCAACTCCTTTACCCCCCCCTTGAAATTTCAGAAAAACCGGATACAGATGGCCAAAAAAAACAGCGACTGCCACAACAGAGATATAAAGTTCAATGAATGGTGTTTCACGGCTGGTTATGACTCCCGCAAGAGATACGGGAAGTACGCCCTTTAATAGATCTCCGGCAAGAGTTAATAAGCCAAGCTTTGTTCCGGCCAGACGCCTGACATTGGTTGCGCCTATATTTCCGCTTCCTTCTGTCCTGATGTTAATAGAAGTAAATCTTTTTGTCAGAATAAGCCCGAAAGGGACAGAACCAAGCAGATATGCTCCGATAACAAGTCCGGCAAACTTTATGATTTCAAACGAATCCATTACGGCTTTCTATATCAGGAATCAGAAATTTACAATACCCTGAGGATATGTTCTCTCCTAATATCCGAAAAAGGCAGCAATATACTTTATGGAGGCAAAGGTAAGAACACCTGCCAACATCCACTTTATGGCTCCGGCAGGAACAAATTTCTGACATCGGGCGCCCATATACATGCCGGCCATTCCGCCCAAGCCAAACAGAAAGCCGAGGAGCCAATCCGGCGCTATCGAAAGGTTGGGATAAAACGGAGCGATGGCCTGATAAAAAGTCACCCCTGCAACAGAGGTAATAAAAGTACCCATCAGCGCGGCGCCGGCTATAGTATAAACCGGCAGTCCAAAAAATGTTACAAAGAAAGGGGCGATAATGGCGCCACCCCCAATACCGTATATACCGCCAACGATGCCGACAATGAAACTTAGGGCAAATATGCCCCAGAAGGAAACGTCAAACGACTCGCCGTAAAAGGTGTATCCCAGCCGTCTGAGATTAAAATGGGTGACGGTAATGGCCGGCAGGGATTCCTGATTCGCGGTTTTTGATGGATCATTTTGTTTGCGATGATTTCGCACAAGCTCCTGGAACCGTTTTTCGCCAGCGGCTTTGTCTGTGCTGCCTGCATTTTTCTGTGTCAGGTCCCGAATCATCCTGATGCCTATATAAAGCAGCACTCCGGCAGCGAAGAGTTTAAAATTTCTGGCATCGGGAAGATAGGCAACGCGAATGAAGGCGCCAATAAAAACGCCCGGCAGGGTGCCGATCACGACAACCCAGGTAAGAGGCCAGACCATGCGGCCTTCCCTGTAGTAACGATATACCCCGCTGGGGATCGCCACGATGTTGTACAGCTGATTGGTGGAGCTGACAGATGGATTGACATACCCGAGAAACGACATCTGGAACGGGAGCAGCAGAAATGCCCCTGATACGCCACCCATGGATGTGAAAAAGGAAATTACAAAGGCAACGAGTGGGGGAATCCAGATGGAGACTTCAATTCCGGCAGTCTGAAAAAACATAAGAGCCTCTTACGGTTTAATATATCTGGTCTTACAAGCTATTCAGAATTCCTTGAAGATCGATTTTAATTGTTTTAATAGAAGTCTCAACTGTGTTTTGCGGCTGTCTCCTCAAAACATCCATGTCTTTTAAGCCGCTTCCTGTCAGCATCAGAACAACTGTCTGATTTGGAGCGATTTTTCCCTGGCCGCGCAATTTTTTCACGGCACATAATGATGTGGCTGTGGCAGGTTCTACAAAAAAACCGGCACGTGCAAACATTTGCTGGGATTCGATGATCTCTTGTTCGGTGACATCTTCGGCGGGCCATCCGTATCGGTGAGCTTTTTGAACAATTTCATCTCCTCCCAGTGGATTACCGCTGGTTATTGCTTCAGCAATCGTCGTAAAATCGGCAAACGGAATAATATGATTTTTCCCCTGTTTGATTGCGCTGACAATGGGGCTGTTGTTTGCTGCCTGTACAACAATCATTTTCGGTAGCCGTTTTATAAATCCTGCTTTGTACAACTCTTTGTATCCTTTGAAAATTCCGCGTATATGCCCGCATGCCGATGTGGGCACTGCTATGAAGTCCGGGACTGTACGATTCAATTGTTCGAACATTTCAAATGCCGTAAGCTTATAACCTTCTACACGTATCGGACCGTTTCCGGAAACTATACGGAGGGAAAATTCTTTTGCCAATCCTAAAACAGTATTTTTCATCAATGAATAATCGGGTGCATCCACCTTCAGTACAGTGGCGCCATGGATATTCATCGCAAGAATTTTCTCATTTGGTGTGAATGCCGGGACAAAGACAAGAACATTCAATCCTGCTCGTGCCCCGTACGCAGAGAGTGAATGACCCATATTCCCGGTTGAAATTGTTGCCGTGACTCTCTCCTTCATCTCTTTTGCCATCCAGACACATAAAAGCGATCCGCGGTCCTTGAAACTCCACGTTGGATTGACCGTTTCGTTTTTTAGAAGAAGATTTTCAATTCCGGTATGCGATGTAAGAAGTTTTCCGGCTTCAAGAAGAGGCGTATTGCCCTCACCCGGAGATACTGCAGAATCGACTGATGAGAACGGAAGGAAGTCTGCAAATCTCTCCCAGAGGTATTTTCCGGGCTTTATTTTTGCTGAGGAGATCCAGGGAATAACAACTTCAAGCGATTCTCCCTCTGCGGTAAATTCCTCTATAAGATCAAAAGGGAATTCCTGTCCGCTTAATGTTGACTGTAACTTAACCGATTTCAAAATATGGGATGTCCCCCATTGTTTTGACAAAAAATGGGTTAAATCGCAATGACTTAACCCATTGATATCGTTAAGGTGCCGAGGGACAGAATTGAACTGCCGACACGCGGATTTTCAGTCCGCTGCTCTACCGACTGAGCTACCTCGGCTTAAAAAGTAGGAATCCTACTTATTTTAACCCCTCATCATTGTCAAGATTTTTTCCCATATCTCCGAAAAGAAATTGCATCAGGGCGCACGCGCAGATGGTAGCTGTTTCGGCTTTAAGGATACGAGGACCGATGCTGGCCGTTATAAATCCTCGCTCTTTTGCCTTTTCAATTTCATTAACCGAAAAACCTCCTTCAGGCCCGAACATTACAAGAATTTTTTTCAAATCACCGTGATCGGAAGCAAGTCGCTTTGGATCAAGAAGGTTTTTTTCATTTTCCCAGAAAGCTATTTTTAGATCAAAATCATTTTCAAGCGCTATAACATCTTCAAATAGAACAGTTTTTCCTATTCCTGTGATTTTAACGCGCTTGCATTGTTTGGCAGCCTCCTTTGCGATTTTCTCCCATCTCTTAGTGCGGGCAAGGATACGTTTGTCATCCGGCCTCGGCACAGAACGCTCGGATATAAATGGTATCCACCTCGATATACCGAGTTCGGTAAGCTTGCGGACAAGATCATCCATCTTGCCTTCTTTGAGAAAAGACTGTGCGACAACCAGTTCAAGAGGAGATTCAACACCGGGATCGGAAGACCCTAGAACAGAAACTTCAACCTTCGCCGAAAACAAAGCGGATATTATCGCTTCGTACTGCTTACCCGTTCCGTCAAAAAGGCCTATCCTGTCTCCGGGTTTTAAGCGTAGAACATTTATAATATGCCTGGCATCAACTCCTCTGACTGCAGGATTAGCCCCGGCAAGTTCGGATTGGTCAATATAAAAATGTCTCATGATTTCTTTTTATATTTTAAACACGCTTACTGCAAATAAATTTTATATACAGAGGCTCTTGTATAAGTATATTTCCTCTCCTACAAGGGGAGATGAAATTTATGAGATTTTTGCAATTGACTTTACAGTTCAGGAAAGAGGTAAACAGCTTGACACAGATAGCCGCATATGATAGTTTCCCAAGTAATTGTTGGGACTTGTTTCGCTTTCGCTTTTTTTCTAAGTGCCATTATTAAAAATGGGGGATCATTATGGACGAAAAGGACAAACCCGTTAATTATTATTCGGATAAAGATCCTGTTGGTGATCCGGAGTTGATTAATCTTATGAATGAAATGAAAAGCGCATCGGATAAAGATGAAGAGATCATCGAGCTTACAGATGTAGTTGATGGCCCTGAGATTCAGGAATCGGACATTATTATAAAAGATCTTGATGATGATACGGAGATAGACAATTTTCAAAAAGATGATTTTACCGCCTCACTTGGTCTGAAAATAGATGATGGGGTTGTTATTTCCGAAGACATTTCCGAAACTGTTGATCTGGATTCCGGCCAGGGAAAATCAGAAAAAATATCGGTATCGGCAGAACAGCTTGAAGAAGCTATCGAACGGGTGGTTCAGAAGATGCTCGGAGAGAAAATTGACGGCATACTTTATAAAGTGATCGAAAGGGCTGTTTCTCAGGAGATCATAAGATTAAAGAATATTCTTCATGTTAATGAAGAAGATATCGACTGATAATTTTCTTTTACCGGGGACTTATTCCTGGAACAGTCCATTAATTTTGTTTCAACAATACCGGGGATTATTATAATCCCCTTTTTTTATTAACAGCACGGTTGGAAGGGTTTGATTAACAAACAAGAGCGAAGCTTCAGCCGAATTTTCTGCTGAGCCGTTTTGTTTTCAGGAGTAATATTTATGAGTTCAGATTTGCTTGAAAAGAGTTACGAGCCACGGGAAGTTGAAAAACGCTGGTATGAATTCTGGGAGAAGGAACAGCTTTTTGCTGCACTGGAAAAAAGCGATCAAAAAAGCTATTCAATTGTAATCCCTCCTCCAAATGTAACAGGTGTGCTTCATATGGGGCACGCCCTTAATGTTACAATGCAGGATATACTTTGCCGTTACAGAAGATTATGCGGTGATAATGTGCTCTGGATGCCCGGTACGGATCATGCCGGAATCGCGACCCAGAATGTTGTTGAAAAGAAACTGGCTTCTCAAGGAACCGACAGGCATAAACTGGGACGTGAAAAATTTATTGAAGCCGTCTGGGAGTGGCGCAGCGAATCAGGGAGTGCAATTATAAACCAGCTCAAGCGTCTTGGCGCCTCATGCGACTGGAAACTTGAACGATTTACCATGGACGAAGGGCTGTCAATTTCAGTCCGCAAGGTTTTTGTTCAACTTTATCAGGAAGGACTTATCTACAGGGGGAATTATATTATAAACTGGTGCCACCGCTGCCATACCGCACTTGCCGATCTGGAAGTTGAACACGAGGAGGTTGACAGCCATCTGTATTATATCAGATATCCTTTTTCAGACAGTTCAGGAAACATAGTTATTGCGACAACCCGGCCGGAGACAATGCTTGGAGACACTGCTGTCGCGGTTAACCCCGATGATCCGCGATATAAGGATCTTGAAACAGACTCGGTTATCCTTCCTCTTTTAAACAGAAAGATACCCATAATAATGGATAGCTATGTTGACATGGCTTTTGGGACAGGGGCTTTGAAGGTAACACCTGCACATGATCCAAATGACTTTGAAATAGGAAAAAGGCACAACCTGCCTGAAATAAAAGTCATAGACGATAACGGGAAAATGACTCCCGAAGCCGGAAAATTTGAGGGGCTTGACCGCTTTAAATGCAGAGAATCGGTTGTAAAATCACTTAAGAGAGAAGGGCTTCTTGAAAAAATGGAGCCTATAAAGCACAATGTCGGGCACTGTTACAGATGCAAAACCATCGTCGAACCCAACTTGTCCAGACAGTGGTTTGTTAAAGTAAAGCCCCTTGCAGAAAAAGCAATAGAAGCAGTTGAAAACGGAAGCACAAAGATAGTCCCTGAAATCTGGACGAATACCTATTTTGACTGGATGAGAAATATAAAAGACTGGTGCATTTCGCGCCAGATCTGGTGGGGGCACCAGATACCGGCATGGACTTGTGAAAATTGCCGGCATATTATCGTTTCGATGGAGGCGCCCGAAACCTGCCCCGCATGCGGAAACACCGTTCTGATGCAGGAGACTGATGTTCTTGACACCTGGTTCAGTTCCGCCCTCTGGCCTTTTTCAACAATGGGATGGCCTGAAAATACGCAGTTGCTGAAGACCTTTTATCCGACATCCGTTCTTGTAACAGGTTTTGATATTCTTTTCTTCTGGGTTGCCCGGATGATGATGATGGGCATTCACTTCATGAAAGATGTCCCTTTCAAGGATGTTTATGTCCATGCTCTTGTCCGGGATGAAGATGGCAAGAAAATGAGCAAATCAAAAGGAAACGTAATTGATCCCTTAAACATTATAGATCACTACGGAACCGATGCTTTCCGGATGACGCTTGCCGCGTTCGCGGCACAGGGAAGGGATATAAAGATGTCGGAAAAGAGGGTTGAAGGATACCGCCATTTTATCAATAAGCTATGGAACGCAGGCCGTTTTTCGCTCATGCATTTGAAACAGGGTTACACTGAAATCAAATTTGCAGATCTGTCTCTCCCGGATAAATGGATACTTGCAAGGCTGAAGCAGACAAGCGAGAGTGTTGCCGGCTCAATAGACAGCTACAGATTCAATGATGCGGCAGGCACATTATATAAATTTGTCTGGCATGAGCTGTGCGACTGGTATCTGGAAGCCATAAAACCCTGCCTTTACGGACATAAGGGAGAAGCGAAAAAAGATGCCGCACTGAGTGTTCTCTGGCGGGTGCTTCATGACACCCTTATTCTGCTCCATCCCTTTATACCGTTTGTCACGGAAGAGATCTGGCACAAACTTCCCGGAACAAAAGGTTCCATCATGAAAGCGGTCTTTCCCGCAGATGAAAAAGATTTTGCGTCTTTATCCTGTGATCCTGAATCAGAACCAATGATGGATCTTATTATCCAGATAATAACAGGAATACGAAACGTAAGAGGAGAAATGAACATATCTCCTTCAGCATCTATAGATGTAATCCTGCAGTCTGAAGACGACTTTTTGAGAAAAATTCTTACCCTTAACGATGATATTATTATTAACCTTGCGGGTCTGAAATCTTTTCTGGTGGCGGAACCGGGGAAAAGGCCCAAAAAAGCTGCCATGACAGTAGTAAGCGGCGCAATAATGTATATTTCTCTTGAGGGAGTAATTGATTTTAAAAAAGAAAAAGACCGCCTTGAAAAGGAACTTTCCAAACTTCAAAGTGAGATTGCCGCTTCAATAAAGAAGCTCAGAAATGATGATTTCCTTTCAAAAGCCCCGGCAGATATTGTAGAAAAGGTAAAAGAAAAGCACCAGAAATTTGTTGAAAAACAGCAGAAGCTGATGACAAGCCTTGACAAAATCAGGAGTATTGAAGCATCATAACGATGACTACCTGGAGTTCATCAATAATCCGGAATCTAACATTATGCATTCCATAATTGACCTCATTCGAATAGCCCTTAAAGAAGATATAGGCTCAGGCGATATAACCACGGATAACATTGTTGATCCTGAAATTATGGGGAAGGGTATTATTGTTGCAAAAGAGCAGCTCGTTATAGCGGGGCTTGAAATATCCGGAGATGTTTTTAACTGTATCGATCCGGATGTTACCTGCAGGTTTCTGTTTAAAGACGGCGATTCTGTCGCAAAAGACAATGTCGTAATGGTGATTGAAGGAAGACTTCGCACTCTTTTAAAGGGTGAGCGCACTGCCTTAAACTTTATTCAGAGGCTGTCAGGCATAGCAACAAATGTCCGTTCCTATGTTGAACATCTTGATGACCGGAAGATTCGACTTGTTGATACCAGGAAAACAATACCCGGATGGAGAATGCTTGAGAAATACGCTGTAAGAGTCGGCGGTGCATATAATCACAGAATGGGTCTATATGACGGCGTATTGATAAAGGATAATCATATCGTGGCATGCGGCGGAATTACAAAGGCGGTTGAAAGCCTGCGTGACAAAGTTTCTCATCTGGTTAAAATTGAAGTTGAGGTCTCCGATTTACCTTCAGTAAAGGAAGCCCTTGAAGCAAAAGCGGATGTTATCATGCTCGATAACATGGATATAGACCGGATAAAAGAAGCTGTCTCTCTTATCGGCGGTAAAGCGCTCATAGAAGTTTCGGGAGGAATCACCAAGGAGAACCTGAAACTTCTTTCCGGTTCAGGTGTTGATATTGTTTCAGTAGGAGCCTTGACGCATTCCGCAAGGAGCATGGATCTGAGCATGCGAATAATTCAATGATACCCCTCCGGGACACAATATCCTCAAAAAATTATCCGGTCGTAAACAGCACGATAATCGGTATAAATATTGTCGTTTATCTTGTGCAGCTGACTCAGGGTTCAAATCTTTACAATTTTACCTACCTTTACGGTCTCGTGCCTGCACGGTACTCTCTGCCCGAAATCGCTTATTATTTTTCAACATCGGAACAGATATTCCCCTTTATTTCTTTTATGTTTCTCCACGGTGGCTTCCTGCATCTTTTGAGCAACATGTGGACCCTCTATATATTCGGCGATAATGTGGAAGACCGGCTTGGACCTGTACGCTATCTTGCATTTTATTTAATCTGCGGACTTTTGTCGGGGTTGACCCATCTTTTTTTCAATTATTATTCGGATTATCCTACAATTGGCGCCAGTGGAGCCATAGCAGGCGTGATGGGAGCTTACTTCATACTTTATCCCAATTCAAAAATTTTAACCCTGATTCCCATCATTATTATACCGTGGATTGTGGAGATACCGGCCTTTTTCTTTCTTGCCTTCTGGTTTCTGCTGCAATTCCTGAATGCCGCAGGAAGCAATGGACAGGCAGGCGGAATTGCTTGGTGGGCA
Source organism: uncultured Desulfonema sp. (assembly GCA_964402865.1). Classification (GTDB taxonomy): domain Bacteria; phylum Desulfobacterota; class Desulfobacteria; order Desulfobacterales; family RPRI01; genus RPRI01. The sequence continues at coordinate 12,060 of CAYODW010000023.1, forward strand.
CATATCGGAGGGTTTCTGTTCGGTATGCTCTGGCTCAAAATATTTACCATTATACCTGAAACCGGCCTGTCCGGAGCCGTACGAGGTTTTACTGAAAAGAAAAAGAGTAACAGGCTGCAGGTTATAAGGCCGGTTGTTTCAGCAAATGATAATAATCTATATGGGACTATTCATATCTCTGATTACGAAGCACGTTTTGGAGCACAGAAAATCGTCAGCCTTTCCATGGGGTTTCGGAAGAAGCTCTACAAAGTCATAGTTCCGCCGGGACTGTCTGATGGAAGCATTTTACGCCTCAAAGGGCTTGGGCAGGAGATACAGAATGGCCCGAAGGGGGATCTTCTCCTAAAAATGACTATCAATCCATAACAGCAAACTAATCAGGCTTTTAGACTGTAGTCTGAAGGCTGTTAGTGTTTTTCGTAAGAACAGGCTCATAAACCGCTGTGATACCAAAGCTTTAATCTATCTCGAACCTTTCTCCTAAAGCCTAAACTCCTTCAGCCTATCCACCAGGGCAGTTTACCGCAGATCCAGCCTGTAGGATTTGACCCTCATGGCGGGATGATATGACAGTTTTACTTTTGCAAGACCGGGAATATTCATATCGCTTTCCTTATTAATGTATCTGTATCCTTCAAAAAGGCTTTTTGCGCATAAATTATCGAAATACTGGTAAAGTCCTTTTACACCGGCAAAAGCCTTTTCAAAATGAAGCACACCCATATTATCTGTAAGATAAGAAGCAATTCCGAAAGCGCTTATCTCGCCGTCAACACGGAGATATATTCCATTTAAATTTATAATATCAATTTGTTGAATTGTATTTATTGCAGCCAGTTTTTCACAGGCCAGATCATCATTCCCTTCTGTATCGCAATCCCGTTCTTTACACCATTTCTCCAGAAAATCTATGCACTCTGATGAAACAGATCTGTTTATTTCACCGGCTTCCACACGCCCTCTTGACAAATAATCCCTTTCAAACTGATGAATCAGATTTCGCTTCTGCGAATATTTATTCCCTTTAAGTTCAGAAAGATCGGATGTCTCATAAACGTAGTCCTCGTATTCTTTCTGAACGGTTATCTTAAATAAAGATTTGATCTCGCTCTTATCGTATCTTTCCATGTATTCATCCGGAACAAACCAGTAACTCTTATATCCGAGCTTTTCAGCAAGTGCATAAAGTTCTTTGGGAGAATATTCTTTTGAAGGAGAGACAGGAAGTATGAGGTGACGGTTCTCTTTTTGTTCTGAAAATTCCGCAGCAACAATTAAGGCATCATTCTCAATAGCGCTGTAGGGCATGTAATATTCATTGCTCCAGGCTAATATCGAGGGAAGCGAATAAACGGAAAGCGTATATCTCTGGTGCCTGAAAAAACCTTTCAGTTTGGAATAATCGGAATATTCAATAGGTTTCATTATCATGTCAGTATCTTTATCATCGGCATTGAATCGGGCATTATCTTATATCCGAAATGCTCATAAAATTCGTGCGAATTTCTTTCAGCAATCAGGGCAATCCATTTAATGCCGTCTTCTTCAAGGCGGCTTAAAATTCTTTTTACAATCTCTGTTCCAACACCCATATCCCTGTATGTTTCCTTAACTGTGAGATCCTGGATATATGCATCGCTTGCCCTGTCGCTGATCACTCTTCCCATACCGACAATTTCTTCGCCTTCAGTCGCAACCATGAAACAGTGGCTGCCGGCAATAATCCGTTCAACCAGGTGCGGGTCATCCGGAACATCCTTTTCCCACCAGCCTGCCATGCGATACAGAGAGATGATATGGCTGATCTGATCTGAAGATGGGGTAAGCAGAAATTTATAGTTCAGCATTTTATGATTTGACTTGTTCCAATTCTTTTTTATAGAGAAAGGAGACTCTGTTACGACCGTTCTGTTTTGACAAGTACATGGCTTTATCCGCCCTCTGGATAAGAGCCGTTACATCTTCGTTATAGGAATATTGTGTTGCTCCTATACTTATCGTTACGTTTACCTTTTTCCCCTGTAAGGGATTAAAAATTTCTGCTTCTGTTGCAGCCCTTATTCTTTTACCGACATTAACAGCCTTTCTGCCGTTTGTTTCCGGCAAAATAATCGTAAATTCTTCTCCGCCATATCTGTGTGCCGAATCCATAATCCTCAGGCAGGAATTAATAATCTGCCCTATTCTGAAGAGCACCTTGTCACCTTCAATATGACCATAAGCATCATTGAAATCCTTGAAACGGTCTATATCAATAAACAAAAGAGAAAGAGGACGTCTGTATCTGTTCGCCCTGTCCAGTTCTATCTCAAGCTGTGAATAAAAATGTCTAGAATTATATAGAGTTGTGAGACTGTCTGTTACGGCAAGCTTTTCAAGTTTGCTAAGCAGCATATGCCGTTCTTTTGCCTGCTGGCGTTCTCTCAAGACTCTTTTCAACCTTAACAGAAGCTCTTCCAGACGGAACGGTTTAAATATAAAGTCACTCGCTCCCTTTCCTATAGCATCAACATAGGAAAAATCACCGCTGTAGCCTGTAATAACTATGACTTCAGTATCATAATCTTTTTTTATTAAATCGGTAAGTTCAAGTCCGTTCATGCCCGGCATCATGATGTCGGTTATAACCACGTCAACATGATGTTTTTTTAAAAGTTCAAGAGCATTAAAGCCGCTTTCGGCGTGTAAGGATTTATAACCTGAAAAACCAATGAAATCACTTATTGATTTTCTTATTGCCGGATCATCATCTACTATTAATATGCTGGCATCCATTTTTGCGATTGTTTTATCAGCATTAGAGGGTTATAACAATTTTAAAACCGGCCAGTCTTGACACGAATTGAAACAATCTGATAAAAAACCATTTTCTGACATTTTTGAAAGTTTCCAGGGTTAAGTACCTCGAATTTGGAGCAATGTCAACCCGCACTCGGAATAAAATATAATTAATATCAAATAGGATTTTTTCGGAAAATTTAAAGTTTAATCATTACTATATCCATAAAGTTTTGAATAATGAATAATATCAGAAATTTCAGCATTATAGCACACATTGATCATGGCAAATCGACTCTGTCAGACCGCCTGATCCAGGCTACCGGGATTGTTTCGGACAGGGATTTTAAGGATCAGATTTTAGATAACATGGAAATCGAACGGGAAAGAGGCATTACAATCAAGAGCCAGACTGTTTGCCTCCCTTATACTGCAAAGGATGGCAAACAATATTTTTTAAATCTGATCGATACTCCGGGACATGTCGATTTCTCATATGAAGTCTCGAGGGCGCTTGCATCATGCGAAGGAGCGCTTCTGATTATCGACGCAAGCCAGGGCGTTGAAGCCCAGACACTTGCAAACCTTTACCTCGCAATGGAGCATAATCTTGTAATAATACCGGTAATCAATAAGATAGATCTGCCTTCGGCCGACATCGAAAGGGTAAAGATGCAGATCGAAGAAGACCTGGGTCTTGACCCCTCAACCGCGTTACTGGTATCTGCCAAAGAGGGGATAGGAATTGATACGGTACTTGAAAGCATAGTAAAAATTCTACCTGCCCCTGCCGGTGATCCTGACGCTCCCTTTAAAGCCTTGATTTTTGATTCCCATTATGATGCCTTCCGCGGCACAGTTGTTTATTTCAGGATTTTTGATGGAAAGATCCGGCCGGGAGATGTCTTAACTTTCATGTCAAACTTGATTTCACACAAGTCCGAAGAGATTGGAATCTTTCAGCTTAAACGCATTCCTAAAAAAGAGATTTCGGCCGGGCAGGTAGGATATGTTATTGCCGGCATTAAGTCCGTCACCGACACAAGGTGTGGAGATACCATAACCTTAAAAAACCGTCCGGCAGACAAACCGCTCCCCGGTTTTAAAGAAGCAAAGCCGGTTGTCTTCTCGTCCATATATCCGGTAGCGGCCGATGAATACCAGGAATTGGCAATAGCCATAGAGAAACTCAAATTAAATGATGCCTCCCTGATTTACGAAAAAGATATGTCGGTTGCCCTGGGGTTTGGTTTTAGGTGCGGCTTTCTCGGGCTTCTTCATCTTGAGGTGGTTCAGGAGCGTCTTGAACGCGAATTCAATCTATCTCTTATCCTGACAGCGCCCTCTGTTCAGTATGTCCTTATAATGAATGACGGCACCGAAATGATAATTGATAATCCGGCCCTCTATCCTGATCCTACAAGAATCGGAAGCACAAAGGAGCCCTATATTCGTGCCGCTGTTATTGTCCCGGAAAGATATATGGGCGCCGTTATGAAGCTCTGTCTTGATAGGCGCGGAATCAATAAGAATTACCAGTACCTGACAAGCAACCGCCTCGAAATGATATTCGAACTCCCTCTCGCCGAAGTAATTTACGACTTTCATGACAAGCTCAAGTCAATTACTCAGGGGTACGGGTCTTTCGACTATGAAATAATCGATTTCAGAGATACCGACCTCGTTAAAATGGATATTCTGATTAATGGTGAACGTGTGGATGCTCTATCCCAACTCGTTCACAGCGAAAGGGCTGTTGAACGAGCAAGAATGGCTTGTGAAAAGCTTCGCGAAGAGATTCCGAGGCAGATGTTTAAAATAGCCATCCAGGGAGCAATCGGCGCAAAGATAATTGCCAGATCCACCGTTTCCGCTTTCAGAAAAGATGTTACTGCAAAATGCTATGGAGGGGACATCACCAGGAAACGAAAACTCCTCGAAAAGCAAAAAAAGGGAAAAAAACGGATGAAGATGGTTGGAAAAGTGATGATTCCGCAATCTGCATTTCTTTCGGTTTTAAAGACGGACTCTGACTGATTTTATTTTGAAGATATTTTTTGGGCGCAGATGGGCAAGGCATGAGGCGAAAGAAAAAAGTTAAAACGGGGTTTTACATCCTTCACTTGACCCCTTGACCCCACGAAACCTAGAATCCTTCTAATAACAAGGATCTTTTAATGGGTAAAACAATCGCAGAAAAAATTTTTGAATCGCATATAGTGGATAACCCATGTGATGATATTTACGTAATCAGGCTTGATGCTGTTTTCTGTCATGAGATTACCACTCCAATAGCTATAAATGATCTTGTCGCACGGGGCAAAGACCGGGTTTTTGACGTATCTAAGGTGAAGGCGGTGATCGATCATGTCACTCCTGCCAAGGATTCCAAAACCGCCGTACAAGGAAAAATATTAAGGGAATGGACTAGGCGCCACAATATAAAGGATTTTTTTGATGTAGGGAGAAATGGAGTGTGTCATGCGATTTTCCCTGAAAAAGGCTTTGCAAGGCCCGGGTTTACGATAATAATGGGCGATTCGCACACCTGCACATATGGAGCTTTCGGAGCCTTTGCCGCAGGAGTCGGGACAACCGACCTTGAAGTAGGCATATTAAAAGGAGTGTGCGCGCTTCGATTTCCTGAAACCATCAGAATAAATATCACCGGCAAAACACCGGAAGGTGTTTTTGCAAAAGATATAATTCTTTCTGTAATAAGCCTTCTGGGGGTAAACGGAGCAACGGACAAAGTCATTGAATTTTCAGGCTCTGTTGTTGAATCAATGAGCATGGATGCGAGAATGACCATTTGCAACATGGCCATAGAGGCAGGTGCGACTTGTGGAATATGCGCTCCGGACATGACAACCGTGGAATACCTGTGGAATTTTATCCGTGAGGAATATAAGACAAAAGATAAGGCACTTGATGCCTTCAGGGGATTCTGTTCAGATCCCGATGCTTCGTATATGGATATAATTGAACATGATGTTTCAAATCTTGAGCCCCTGGCAACATTCGGATACAGGCCCGATAACGTCAAACCCGTCAGAGAGATCGAAGGTACGAAAATAGACCAGGTCTATATAGGCTCATGTACAAACGGAAGAATTGAGGATTTGAGAATAGCAGCGGAAATATTAAGAGGCAAAAGGATAAGTGATTCCCTGCGTGGGATAGTCTCTCCGGCAACTTCCGAAATTTTCCGGCAAGCCCTTGATGAAGGGCTCATCTCTGTTTTCCTTGATGCAGGATTTTGCGTAACAAACCCTACATGTGGCGCCTGTCTTGGAATGAGCAACGGGGTCCTTGCAGAAGGTGAAGCCTGCGCTTCAACCACAAACAGGAATTTCATCGGGCGGATGGGAAAAGGCGGAATGGTGTATCTTATGAGTCCGGCAACTGCAGCGGCAACTGCCATTGCAGGTTACATAACCAATTCAAAACTATACAACGGCAGAAAACCTTTATGAAAAATTTTAGCGGAAAAGTGCTTTTCCTTGACAGATCCGATATTAATACGGATGAAATAATTCCCGCCAAATATCTGTCTGAAAATACAAGGCAGGCTTTAAAGCCCTATCTCTTTGAGGACATAACCCTTGAAGGTTTTGACAATAAAAAGGATATCAGAGGGAAAAGCGTCATCATAACAAGGGATAATTTCGGTTGCGGATCATCGAGGGAGCATGCTCCGTGGGCGCTTGAAGTAAACGGTATCAATCTCGTTATTGCTCCAAGCTTTGCCAGAATTTTTAAAAGAAACATGTTTAACTGCGGAATGATGGCGATTGAGCTTTCCCCTGAAATCATAAGCAAGCTTTTTTCGGTTTTTTCAAAACGCGAAACGGAAATCGAGACTCTTTTAGACAAAAGTTCTTTCATCCTGAAGTCAGGAGATAAAAAAGAATCCATACAATTTGAAATTTCCGAGTTTGACAGGGCGCTCGTTTCAGCAGGCGGTTGGTTGGAATACGCGGATTCCAGATACTGATGGCTTAGTCTGTTGCGCGGTGATAGCAATTTTTCATTCTTTGCTGAATGGCGGTATTAGCCATAGCACGTCGTATGATTGGAGGGTGATGGAGAGCATATCCTGTTTCGTGTTGAACTCCTTTTCACTCAAAAGGTCCAGCCATGGCCCTTTGAACCCTCCCACATCTTTTAGCGGTATCTGAATCTTGCACTTCGATTTGGTCACATTGGTGAGGGTCACAACCAGCCGGTCTCCGTCAGGAGATCTCCTTATCACTGCAAACACCGCCGGCGATAGTGAGAGAATCTTTTGAGGACCACTGGGGTGAAAGGCCCTATGAGTAGTGCGCGCCAGAATCATTTTTCCAAGGGCTTTGTTGATCCTGAATTTCTTGCTCTTGGAATTGGTCATGGATCTCATAATAGACATGTAATCAACAATCGCACGATTGATCACGCGGTTTTCACTGGTTCCATTTCCAACAACCGCAGCATGGTCATTATGAGTGCCGAAAAGGCTGTGAAGGTATATACCCGGCACACCCTTAAGAGCTAGAGCTATAGCACGGGAGGCAATAAACCGTTTGATCTGAATTCTGAGCGAATCGCCGTCCTCTTTCCTGTTAAGGGCGCTGTACCAGGTTATATTAAGCTCGTACGGAACTTCCGTGCCGTCTTCCGCGGTTTTGTAGGAAATAAACCCTCCATGATTCTCTGTTCGTCGACAGATTAGATCAATATCCTCCGGAGAAAGAATATCCTTGGCCCCCAAAAGACCGATTCCATCATGAGAATCGAGAAAATTAAAAAATATTGCGGTTTCGTAGGCCGAGGACATGGAATTGGCCCAGGCAGAAAGAACTCCCGCGTCGCCGGTGCAAAAGGCATTAAGCACGAGCGGGGGCAGAGCGAAATTATACACCATATGCGCTTCATCGCTGCCGCTGCCAAAGTAAGCGATGTTTTCTTTGTGGGGCACATTGGTCTCTGTGACGAGCGCCACATGGGGCGCAACGACCGAGATTATGTCACGCAGGAGTTTGATGATTTCATGCGTCTGTTCAAGGTGAATGCACCTTGTTCCAGGCTGGTGCCAGAGATACGTGACGGCATCGAGCCTTAGGATGTCCGCCCCATGGCGGACATATAAGAGAAGGATTTCAATGACTCTCAGAAGAACCTTGGGATTTCGGTAGTTGAGATCTATCTGGTCAGGCGAAAAGGTCGTCCACACATAACGCGGTCCCCTGAGGGTCTCATACCTGGTGAGAATTGGTGTGGTTCTTGGGCGAAAGATCATGCTCCGCTGTTCATGCGTGAGCTCATTCTCATTTGCGAACCAGATGAAAAAATCTTCATACTCCGGATTGCCTGCCAAAAACTCGATGAACCAGCGGCTTTTGGACGATACGTGGTTTATTACGCCGTCAAACATCAGTTGGTAGCGAGTTTCCAGTGCTTCGATATCGCTCCATGACCCGAGGAGAGGGTCAACGGTCTCAAAATTGATGATCGAAAAACCTCGGTCCGATGAGGAAGGGAAGAAGGGGAGAATGTGGATGGTATTGATGGTTCCCCTGAGATAGGTACCGCAAAAATCTCCAAGGGTCTTGAGGGGCGACTGGTTCCTTTTGTAAAGCAGACCTCCATAGGTGATGAGGATGACATCGCGCTCCGTGAATCGATCCGCAGGATTAAAGTGTTTCTCCCGTTCAATGAGGTCAAGGGGTTTATGGGCATAGAACACCTGCAGGATGCGCTCGATCCCGACCAGGGCAGACCCGGAAACCGAATCCGGATAGAGAATCTGCAGCCGTTGAAGGATGCGATCTCGCGCACCATGGGGCAGCTCAAAGAGCGGCCTGGTGAAATCAGGCTCAGGATTGTAAGTCGTTCGTGTCGAATCAAAATACATTAAGAGTTTTGCTCCCTGGCTTTAGCCCAGCGCCATGATTTTCTTGAGATCGCACAAAAGAGCCATTTACGGATGGAAACTAAATTATAATTTCGAACAGCACCTTGGTATCACCCGGTTTGTTGTAATCAAGCATAATTTGAATTCCATCCATTTCCGCATTTCCAGCTGAAATATTGAACCCTAACTTTTTATGAAATTCAATTGACCCTTTATTTACAGGTGAAGTACAGGCCTTGATTGTGTTACGGCCATTTTCTTTGCAAATTCTGAAAAACCTCTCATACAAATATGCTCCGATCCCGATACCGCGAAAATCAGGATGAACTCCGGCGAAATGGATATATCCCTCATTTGTTCTTGATGGTGATAGGAAACCAACTAAAAAAGCTATTAATTCTTCATCGTTTTCAATAACAAATGAGGTGTTAGAAAAATGAACAAAAAATAGTTTAGGTAACATCCATGTCAGATCTCTGCCACCCCACCAATCTTTCAATACGCTTATTATTCGTTGGTGATCGGAAGGCTTGCTATTGCGAATTTTAAGTCCCTTTGGCAGTTCACGAAGCATAATATATACCTCTTGTCAGCCCTTTATTCTTTTCTTTTATGAGCAATAACCGTTATTTCAACGGCTGCGCCTAATGCAAGCGCACAAACTCCAATGGTTTCCCGGGCTGGTTTATGGTCGCCAAACCTTTTCGCATAAATTGCGTTCATATTCGGAAATGTGCTCATATCGGAGAGATACACGCTGGAACGGGCAACATCAGTCAATCCCAACCCTACACCTTTCAACACAGCCTCGATGTTATTAAATACCTGTTCAGTTTGCTCCTCTATCGTGCCGCTGATTAATTTTCCAGTTTTAGGATCTAATGGCAACTGACCGGAAAGATATATTTTATCGCCCGCAATAGCTATCTGCGAATAAGGGCCAATTGCTTTAGGTACATCCGGAATATCGCTCATGAGCTTAACACCAGTTTTCATTTTTTTCTCCTTTAATAGATAACGGCATCCAGTACATCTTATGAAACCTTTACGATAGTTTGAACTTAACGTGCGCAGCAAGGTTATTGCAACTTAATTCAATGTGTTCAAATTGTTTACAAATTTATTCCAAAGCAGAAACTCTTTTTTTATCCTGCAGCATTAAAATTTCACTATCGTGTCTCTGGAGACTCAACTTTTAACACGGTCATCAGATGCTTTAAGACGGAAATATTATTTCTTGATAACCGAAGACAATATAGCTTTATGTTTCTGGTATCCATGCCATCAGCTCGCTTAGAGCTGTTGATGAACTCAGATATGGATTTTTACATGCTATGGCTCGTCGCTGAATCTCTTTCAACAACTCGCTCAACGGCCACGTATCCATTCTCCCCTTTTTTTCTGTTGAATATTCTGATACATACCCCCACATATGCTGTAACGCATTTCTCAGTCCGCCAATCGACGGAGGCTTTCTCAATAACTCTGTCATAACCCTTGTCAATTCAGAAAATTTAGCATCCTTTATTCTGGCTACATTGCGTCCGATTTCCTTATATAATTTAAAGTCACGAGCAAGCACGGAATACTTGTGATTACTCCACAACTGCTGTGCATTTCCTGGCAAAGGGATTCGGCCCTGCTCCTTATCAAGATACTTGATTGCAAGTAACTGAAACTGCCTGCAGGGTTCATCAATATAAATATCCGGCCAGATGCCTTCATGAGAACTTGTATTCACGGGTGATTTTTCAGTAAAGCCTCTGAGTAACATTTCGGCTGCGAGTTGCCTGTGTCGTTGTTTAAGTGCCCAACCAAAACCAACCCATCGAATAGTTTCCGGGTGCCTGGAATATCCATCTTTGCCGTTCACAATTATTGAAACGATTCCATGTAGCTCTCTATGCTCTCCAAGCAAACTTTGTCGATTTAAATAACCCGGACTGATATCCCATATTCTCATTTGGTTTCCTTGCACACAACGTTTGAGTTCATACCGAAAATGGCTTTGAGCCAAATTCGGTAAAAGTCAAGTGCATATACAGGTCGTTACCTTCAGATGTAACGGGCATTGGGGGGTAATCACCATCAGCCGTCTACTAACATTTGATTAACCATCTGATATTTAATAGAAACGCTTTAAATAATGGGCGCTGAGTCGCCCCAATTTATTCAATTTATGTTTTTATGTCCGATGCTGATTATTAAATTGAAGCCATGCGATCAATTTCTGCCGGAAAGTTTTATCCAGTTCGTATCAGCCTTTTTGATATTACCGGGAATATCCCTGCTCCATTTTTCATACGCTGCTCTGCTGCAATTCAGGTAAAGCTTCCCATCAACGATCTTCCATTCTTCAGGATCAGTATGTGCTTTACGTGCCTCCGTCATGGCCCAGGCGCAATATCCGTCATATTGCGGAGCATATTTCTCCGGACCGGCCGCAAAAAGATCCCTGTTCTCTTTAGTTGAGAAATACCATGTCATGTTATGCCACTTGAAGGTAAATGACTCGCTGCCTTTTAGTGCTTTGCCGGTATTGAAATATGAGACGGTATCGTAGCCCTTTATAGCCAAATCATCCACCGGTGACTGTCCAACAGCTATACCGCCGCATCCTATCAATATTAATAATACGAATAAAAAACTCAGTAGAATCCCATCGATAGCTTTCCGTGATTTCATATCCCTCTGCCTCGTTCAAGCTAATCCAACCACTTGATTTCTAAAATCTTACGCTCCACAAACAGTTGTTTTATGGTCCTGTTTCACATTTTTTGACCCCAAAATGGCTTTTATAAGAAATATCCCGCACCGTCAATTAATTGTAGCTCTTTTTACCCTTAAAAAATTTGATATAGCCCCAAAAAAAGGGTGTATTTATAGCATGTATTATATCATATCAATAAGTTGTATAGATAAGACCCCATCTTTCGGTCGCTTAGCTCCGATACCCAGCCGCTTTCATCTGGAATCGGTGGCCGGTATCATCCGGAACAGACAGCCGACTTCTCCGGAAATGGCGCCGTACTTGACTTGTCAGGATGGGTGTTCTACACTTATTTAACTTAAGCGCTGAGAATATTCAGCAGCTGCGCAATCGTCTGACTGATAAGATATTGAAAGGTTTTCCGGTATGTTGAAAATCGGCAGTTACAATGAATTGGTAGTTGAAAGAGTGGTTGATTTCGGGCTCTACCTGAATAAAAAACCTGATGAGGTCCTGCTTCCCTTAAAATATGTGCCCGAAAATACCCGTCCTGGCGATATCCTGAGAGTTTTCGTTTATACCGATTCCGAGGATCGGCCGGTTGCAACAACCCTTGAACCCAAAGCTGCTGTGGGAGAATTTGCCTATCTTCAGGTAAAGGATGTTGCCTCTTTCGGCGCATTTCTCGACTGGGGTTTTGAAAAAGATCTCCTGGTTCCGTCAAGCCAGCAGCAGGAGAGGATGAAGGCAGGTAAAAGCTATGTTGTCAAGGTATGCCTGGATGAATTGACCGGCCGGGTTTACGGCACAAACCGGATTACACAAAACTGCGACAAAAATCCGAAAAATCTGTCCGAAGGGGAAAAAGTCGACCTTTTGATTTACGGGATCACAAAAATCGGCATCATGGCTGTTGTCAACAACCGGTATTCAGGCATGCTCTACAAGAGCGAAGTCTTCACACCTGTTTCAGTCGGAGAAAAATTAAACGGATACGTCAGCAGAATCCGCGAAGATGGGAAAATTGACCTTACCCTGAAAAAGCCCGGATATCAGTCTGTAACCGGTTCCGGCGCAAGAATTCTGGAGACCCTTAAAAATAAGGGAGGCTTTATTCCCTGTCATGACAAAAGCTCGCCTGAAGAGATTAGACAGATCTTTTCGATGAGCAAGAAAGAGTTTAAAAAGGCAATCGGTGGTCTCTACAAAGCGGGCGACATTCAAATCACGGAGAAAGGCCTTAAGATTTACCCATAACTCCCATTTTATCCGCAATTAAACCGAAACAGCTGTTTGGAGCTTTTCCAATATCCTCTATCAAAAATTAATATTGATGTAGCCGCCGAAAATGTTATACTTTTCATCAATCAACGTATAACGTTTGGAGGTTTTATGGATGCTTTACATACTGCAATCGTTAAAGTTTCTTCCAAGGGATGGGTTGTCATTCCTTCCTTTTTCCGTAAGCAGATAGGATTAAAACCTGGCATGAAGATTGTGGTAACGGAAGCAAAAGGCAAAATAGTGCTTACTCCTCAATCCGGCGATCCTGTAAATAAACTCTACGGCAAACTGGCTGACAGTAAATCTCTGACAGATGCTTTGCTATTAGAACGGAAAGCGGATAAAAAATGTGAAAAAGCCAAAATACATTCTCTATAGCTACGCGCTTCTTGCCTATTTCCAGGGAGAACCGGAATTCAGGGAGACCGATTCAATTGCAGCCGTTTATTGGCTTTAAAAGTTGCTTTATCTTCAGATATTCCCCATCATTCATTCTGCGATTCCGCTGTCATCTATATAATGCTGGTGAATATTTTACTAATATGCAGATATAAAGGGCCCGCTGAGCTTCCCTACCTAATCTCATTCCCGGATCATATCATGGACTTATTTATTTAAAAAATGGATGACAATTTCCGGGTAACAAACTAATGCGTATATGTAATGCGTCCTGCAGGGCGCATGAGAATTATGATGGGTCTGTCGTGGAGCGGGATCAAAAAACCACATTATGCTTGGCTTGTCAATGAATTATCAGGTAACGGACAAACGCCAAAGCTAAGAAATTACGCTCTTTCAATCCTTCTTTATTGGGTTGTTAAGTACTATTTTTCATACAATAGTTCACGATACTTTCCGCGTGAATAGCTGTTGTATTTAAGAAGGGAATGCCGAATTCGTCCTTGTTGAGTATCAACGGCAACTCGGTACAGCCAAGGATCAGAGCATCAATGGAATGCCTGTCGATCATTTTCTTTACTTTGAGCAGCAACTCTTCCCTGGTCGAATCTTTTATAATTCCCAATTCGATTTCAGAAAACAGCCTGTGATGGATAAGCTCCTGGTCTTCCTTCTCGGGAACGACAACCGCCATTTCGTTGTCCTCAAAAGGCTTCTTAAAAAAGTCCGATTCCATAGTAAACCTTGTGCCCAGCAAACCAAGTTTCTTAAAGCCTCTTTTTTGTGCATTCTTGCGCGTTTCTTCAATAATGCTCAGCATTGGTATTGGTGATCTTGAGCTCACTTTGTCGAATACGATATGGGGAGTATTGGAGCCGATGACGGCAAATTCGGCGCCTGCCTTGTGTAACGAAACCACTTTTTCCAGCAGCCACTCTGTGAGGCCTCCCCAGTCTCTTGCATCAAGTATTTTCATAAGACTGGATAAATTGGCACTGTAAATGATGATTTCAGGGTAGCCTGAATCTGCCTGCTTTTCATGAAAAGCTCCTATAATTAATTTGTAGTAGTCTACGGTTGATTCCGGGCCGATACCGCCAATGATACCGATTCTCTTCATTGAAAAATGCTCCTTATAAAATATGGCAATTGTGATATGGAAAAGTCAAATTATTCCATGACATATAAGATTCTGTAATTAATATCAATAATAATTTAAATCAGATAGCGGACATTAATAACTTCTTAGCTTTTATATATTTCTTGATTATAAAGGCAATTATCCTCATAATATTAGATAAAGTAATTCAGAACAAAGAGAGGATAACATGAAAGCAAGAAAAGCCGTTTTTGCCGGAAGCTGGTATCCGGAGAGTGCATCCGAATGTGAAAGAGAGATAAAGAGATTTATAAAAGATGCGAAAACAACCGGCACAAAACCGGTCGGAGGCATCGTCCCCCACGCAGGATGGTACTATTCGGGGAAAATAGCATGTAATGTAATAAAGATACTTTCTGAATCAGTTACTCCCGATCTCTTTCTTGTTTTCGGAATGCATCTTCACCCGGGCTCTCCGCGGTATCTTATGAAAGAAGGGGCATGGGAAACCCCGTTCGGGGCGATTCAAGTTGAGGAAGGAATCACCGAAAAGCTTGCGGATAAATACTCCTTTGAAATTGAGAGCGCGCAAAGATTTACCCGCGACAATACTATAGAGCTCCAGCTTCCTTTCATAAAATACTTCTTCAAAGATGTAAAAATTGTCCCGATGGGAGTTCCTCCCGTTGAAGAGTCTTTAAACATAGGAATAGACGCGGTAAAAATCGCAAAGGATCTCGGGCTCAAAGTCATGGTTCTGGGTTCGACCGACCTTACCCATTACGGTGCAAACTACGGATTTGTTTCTCACGGAACCGGGGCTCAGGCTGTAAAGTGGGTGAAGAATGAAAACGACAAAATAGTCATAGATGCGATGCTTGAAATGAATCCCGGAAAAGTAATAAAAGAGGCGCTGTCAAATGACAACGCCTGCTGCGCAGGAGCCGCTGCAACCGCGATCAGTGCGGCAAAGGAACTCGGAGCATCCCGCGCCGAACTGGTGAATTATGCCACGAGTTATGACATAAGCCCAGCCGACAGCTTTGTCGGCTATGCAGGAATAGTATTCTAGAGAAAAGGGTTCGAGGGGCCAAGGATTCAAGAGTTCCAGTGAAAGTAAATCCTGTCACATATTCTTTTCTATTTTAGCCCACGAATCGCGCAGAGTAACCGTCCGGTTAAATACGATTGAATCTGCTGAAGATTCCTTATCAACGCAAAAATAGCCGGTCCTCTCAAACTGGAAAATGCTTCCCGGTAAAGCACCGGCCACACTTGGTTCGAGCCTGCACGAGCGCAGGATTTCAAGAGATGCCGGATTTATAAATTCCTTGAAATCACGCCCGTCTTTATCATCGGCAGGATTGGCTTTCGTAAAAAGCCGGTCATACAATCTCACTTCAGCTTCCACCGAGTGGGCTGCGGAAACCCAGTGAAGAGTTCCCTTGACCATTCTCCCGTCCGTTGAAAAACCGCCCCTTGTATTCGGATCATATGTACAGTGCAGCTCCGTGACTTCCCCTGTTTTTTCATCTTTAACAACATCAACACAGGTAATATAATACGCGCTCTTCAGGCGCACTTCGCGCCCCGGAGAAAGCCGGAAGAATTTTTTCGGCGGATCTTCGCGGAAATCTTCCTGTTCAATATAAATGACACGTGAAAAATGAACCTTCCTTGTTCCGGTTGAAGTATTTTCTGGATTATTTACAGCATCGAATTCTTCGACCATTCCTTCCGGATAATTATCTATAACGACTTTTAAGGGATGCAGAACGCCCATAACACGCTGAGCCCTTCTGTTAAGATCCTCCCTGATGCAGTATTCAAGAAGCGCCATGTCAACAATGCTGTTGCTCTTTGCGACTCCTATCCGTTCACAGAATGTTCTTATTGCTTCCGGCGTATAGCCCCGCCTTCTCAATCCGGAGATAGTCGGCATCCTCGGATCATCCCATCCTGAAACAAGCCCATTTTCGACAAGCTCAAGAAGCTTTCTCTTGCTCATTACTGTATAATTCAGATTAAGCCTTGCAAATTCTATCTGCTGCGGATGGAATATCTCCAGCTCATTGAGCAGCCAGTCGTAGAGAGGGCGGTGGTCTTCAAACTCGAGTGTGCATATCGAATGAGTAACCCCCTCGATGGAATCGGAAAGACCGTGAGCAAAATCGTACATCGGATATATGCACCAGTTTCCTCCGGTTCGGTGATGATCCGAATGCAGTATGCGGTATATGACCGGATCACGCATGTTCAGATTGGGTGAAGACATATCGATTTTCGCGCGAAGCACATGCGTTCCGTCTTTGAATTCTCCTTTTCGCATCCTTTCAAAAAGATCCAGGTTCTCTTCTATATCGCGGTTCCTGTAGGGGCTCTTTTTACCGGGTTCGGTCAGTGTGCCCCTGTAATCTCTCATTTCGCCAGCTTTCAGGCTGCAGACATAGGCCTTGCCTTTTTTTATAAGCTGTACGGCATAATCATACAGTTTTTCAAAGTAGTCCGAAGCATAATAGAGCCTGTTGCCCCAGTCAAAGCCCAGCCATTTCACATCTTCTTTTATCGATTCGACATATTCAATCTCTTCCTTTGTCGGGTTCGTATCATCGAATCTCAGATTGCAAAGGCCGTTGTAATCAGCAGCAAGACCAAAGTTGAGACATATCGATTTAGCATGTCCTATATGCAGGTATCCGTTCGGCTCCGGAGGAAACCTCGTCATTACCCGTCCGTCATTCTTGCCGGCTACAAGATCTTCATCTATAATATTGCGAATAAAATTTGAAACAGGCTGGATTTCTGCACCAGCCGGATCAGACTTTTTATCCTTACCTTTTTTCTCATCACCTTCTTCTGTCTTCTTCACCTTTGTTTTCCCTTGATAATAAAAAATTGACTTGTTACGAAGCCGTCACCTGTCAAAATATATGCTCTTGCCCGTAACGGATAGAGGAATTCCCATCACAAATTCCCAGTCAACCAGCTTCATATCACGAACAACAGCGCCAACCCGGTACATGATCCTGTTGTCAACGTTAAGCATGCTAGCGGTCTTTACGGCAGAACCGAGAGCAATTCCCATGTCAAGCAACCTGAACGAACAAATTGGTCCGATGAATTCAACAGCTTTTTTTTTCTGTTTTGCAAGAGTTTTGCAGTCGGGATATCCGCAGGCTCCGCAGTTTAACCCCAATGGCTTTGCATCTTTAAGTCCTATAAGAAGAACAGCCTCAGACATTAAAATATTTTTCCCATCACGGTCGAAGTCTTTTTTGTTTTTCTTTAACCCGAATGCCACCATTTTATCGGCAATCTTTTTTAAGATTTTGCCTTTGAGGACAAGTGTCTGAACATAATTCTCTCCCCTGCTTTTTGGAGCTGTTGTGGCAGAAATTTCCATTAGCTGAGCTACCATATCAATACCGTTCATTTTTCCTCCCGTTTTTTTGATCTTCACAATACTTGATGGGCTCGTAAAAAGTCAAAAATCCCGTCACTCCCGTGAAACTTGTCCTCGACTCCGATCGGGGAACGGTAGTCCTGAACTAGTTGAAATGATCCGCCGCGGCGGACTTTCGCGGGAATAACAAAAAAAAGAATCCCGGACTTTTTACATAGCCGGCATACTTGATTTATAATCGTTTTATTCTCTACATCACATAAACCGTTATTTCAAGAGGTTCCTGCTTAAATTAATTGCTTTACACAATAGCAACCTTATGCAATAAACTTATT
>CAYODW010000024.1:0-29752 GCA_964402865.1 uncultured Desulfonema sp.
GAGACTCTGTTCCGGTTCTCTTGCTTTCAGCCGGTTGCTGTGCTAATAAGTTTCCATCCGGAAATGGCCCTTTTGTGCGATCTCTGTGTCAATCTGCGGGATTTCTTGTGCGACATACAAAGCGTATGTCTCCGCGCAATCCCTCGATTTTCTTGAGCTTGCCCAAAATTGCCTATTTCCGAACCGGAAACTCACGTGTATCCAAACCTGGTTTCCGGATGGACACTAATAAGTTAATATCTTTGTAGTCAGACAAGAAACAACCTTTTTTATGAAACAAGCCTGAATTGTAGGAGAATTCAATAATGAAGCCCATCGTATTTGTAACCCGCAAGCTTCCGGATGCCGTCGAGGATCGTCTTCGCAAAGACTACGCTCCCATCCTTAATCCCAATGATGTATTATATTCAAGTGATGAAATTATCGAACGCTCCAATGGGGCAGATGCCATTATGCCCTGCCATACCGAGCGGTTCAGCGCAGATGTGATCGCCAGCTTGCCTGAAAGCGTGCGCGTTATCGCTAATTTTTCCGTCGGCTATGACCATGTAGATTTACAAGCGGCCAAGGCCAGGGGCCTTATTATAACAAATACGCCTGAGGTTCTGTCAGATGCCACTGCAGAACTGACCATGATGCTGATACTGGGTGCAGCGCGCCGGGCCGGCGAAGGGGAGCGCCTGGTTCGTACCCGGGAGTGGAAGGACTGGAGTCCCAGTTTCATGGTAGGCACCCAGGTAACAGGGAAGCGTCTGGGGATTCTCGGATTCGGCCGTGTCGGACGGGTCGTTGCAAGGCGCGCCCGCGGATTCGATATGGAGATCCATTATAACGATGTAGAAAGAATGCCGCCTGAGCTTGAAGAAGGCGCCATCTTTCATAAGACTCCCGCTGAACTGATGCCGTACTGCGATTTTCTTGCACTCCATTGCGTGGCATCCCCGCAAACCATCAAACTGCTGAATGAAGATCTTATTGCGCTTCTGCCGTATGGCGCAATTGTGGTCAATGCCAGCCGAGGGGTGGTAATCGATGACGATGCTCTGATCGCGGCGCTCAAGTCAGGAAAACTCACTGCTGCCGGATTGGATGTCTATAATAACGAACCCGACATCCATCCGGAATACCGGTTGTTGCCCAATGTTTTCCTTATGCCGCACATCGGCAGCGCCACGAAGGAAACAAGAATTGCCATGGGATTCCGGGCGCTCGACAATCTGGATGCCGTCTTTGCCGGACGAGAACCACTCGACCGCGTGGTCTGAGCATGTCGATTATATTCCGGTTGACCCGTTGTTGAGAGATATCTGAAGGCTTATAGTCTTTTTCAGTTCATATTTCCCATGAAGTTTTCAGCATATCGGAATTATTCGCAAGAAGATTCATGTAAAAAGTTTCGAGATCGATCATTGCACGGTCTTTATGCCGGAGCCATTCAGAAAGCCATGCAAAACGGACGGCAATAACTAATTCGAGAAAAACTTCCCAGCTTATCTCTGATATTAATCCAGACTTTTTCAAATCCCCGATAAAAACTTTTGCAAGATCTCCAAACAGTCCTTGAGGATCTTCAATTCCGATACATCCTATCAGGTTTGCCGCGTCGTATATTTCGGGTTTCATCCCCAGAAATTCCCAGTCTATGACAGCGTTTATCGAATTTTTTGACCAAATGATATTTAACGGATGAAAATCGCCATGACAAAACGAAACGGGAAGCATGTCATGAACTTTCATGAACCTGTTTTCAAGAAAGCATAAAACCGGTTGTATCTTGCTGAACACTTCGGGCTCGTTTGTTTTAATCTGAAATATGAGTTTGTAAATATAGTTCTTTATTGAAAATGGTCCGAGTCCGATAGAGAACGTGAAATCTCGCGACTTATTTCTCAATTCAGTCAAAAACTCCGCCATCACTTTACCCCGCCACTTATCGAAAATATATTCGGGCCGGTCGAGATTTACGCCGCTTATAAATGGCGTAACCTGCCAGAATCTGTTATCGCAGCAGATAATATATTCGTTTCTTTTTGTGCATATATAGGGATTTATTCGCAAGAGTCCTTTACGGAAAAGAGAATTGAGACAGGTGATTATGTTAATTTTATGATCAACATCTTCGGCGAAAATATTTTCAAGTACGTAAAGCCGGTCATTAATGCATTCAATTACAAACCTGAGTTCACAGCGTTCGGGACTCCCGGGGATTTTAATACCCCTGAGGATATTTCTGATCTTAAGATCCCATTGTGCCGCTGCTTTATCAATAGTGTTATCTATTTCCATGTTTACCGGACAAGTGATATCAACGCTTATCGATGGGAATAAATTCGCACGAATCAGGCCCGCAATAATCGCCAATATAATCCGATTCAGGACGATATAAGGTTGCTTTGGGAGCCGCCTCTGCAAATTGCTCTTCCAGAACATGGGCCACCCATCCTGAGATTCGTGAAATGGCAAACAGAGGAGTGTAAAGGTCTACTGGTATACCCATGGAATAGTAAAGAGACGCGCTGTAGAAATCTACATTCAGGTAAATATCAGTTCCCTTGCGGATCTTGAAGGCTTCTTTACCCTTCTTCTCCAGCACTTTTGAAATATCGTACCATCTGGTATCGCCGGCCATTTCCCCCATACGTCTCGACATGGGGGCTAAAATATGTGCCCGGGGATCATCGGTCTTGTAAACCGCATGCCCTAATCCCATAATCAATTTGCCTTCGCCTAAGATCCGATTTACATATGTTTCGACACGGTCAATACTGCCGATATCAAGCAACATACGCATAACGCGCACATTGGCGCCTCCGTGCAATTCGCCTGAAAGCGATCCGATTGCAGCCGCGATTGCTGCGTAAATATGAGCGCGTGTGGATGCCACCTGCCGGGCTGTAAAAGTTGACGCATTGAAGGAGTGTTCAGCGTGCAGAACCAGCGCCGCATCAAAAAAACGGACCACTTCCGTCTCCGGTTTTCTCCCGGACAGCATGTAAAGAAAATTGGCCGCGTGGTCCAGATCAGGATCAGGGGACACCGGCTCCATCCCGTTGCGAATGCGCTCCCATGCCGCTACAACTGTAGCCAGTTTCGCAATTAATCGAATGCCCATTCGTAACGCAGCTTCACGGGTTTGATTGCTTACATCGTCGTCATGGTTAGCCAGCATTGACGCGGACGACTGTAAAATATCCATGGGAAGCGCTTTGGCCGGACGGGTTTTAAGGGCTGCGATTACTTCCTGGGGAAGACCACGTTCGGCAACCAGGTGCTTTTTAATGGCAGCCAGCTCTCCCTGATTGGGCAGTTTTTCGAACAGCAGCAGGTGAATGATTTCCTCAAAGCTGGTCTTTTCAGCCAGATCCTTAATCAAATAACCGCGGTAGATCAATTTTCCCTGATCACCTATCACATCGCTGATTCTGGTGCTGGCAACTGTTACACCACGAAGACCGGTATTCAGGGTTGGTATGCATTGTTCCATACGAGCCTCTTTTTTTTGCCGATAGTATTCGAACTGAAACGGGCAGTGCATTACCCGCTGCTTAATGCTTGGTTGGCGAGTGAACCAAAAACAGTTGCTATTTCCTACTGTAGAAGGTTCCAGCTTGTTGCGGGGAACCTTCAAACTCATTACATTACTGCATATTAGATAACAGATATTAAGTTTACCCGCAATCTGTTTTAATAACTGCAAATAATAAAACATTTCATATTTATCCGGATTTTGCTATAAAATGCTTCAGGAACGGAATTTGGCACCTTATAGCAGTTGTCAGAATAATGTTACGATTGGAGCGATTCATTAGAATATCGAATATCGCACATCGAATTTCGAAGTACGATGTTCGAAGTACGAACGGCTGTATTTTGGGCTGCTCGGTTTCCATGGATGTCCGCCAGAGACATCTGGATGTAAAAGCAGGAGGTAACATGATAGATAAACAGCATGGAGATTTGCCAAAATTTCTTGAGATCTTAAGGCTTATGGAAGAGCCGGTAGGCATTTTTTATACAGAGATAAAGCCTTTGGAAGGTTTTTCACCAAAGCAGATGGAACTGCCTACCAGGGAAAGGGAAATGAAAAATGAGATCAACTGGCAGTCCGTATTCGGTCAGTTTTCCTGCGTTCTGGGGAATATATGGCTGGCCCGCAGGAAAAAAAAGGCGGCATACTTTACTGCGGAACAATTCGGTTGTCCCGGCGGCGCTTTCTGGCTCGGTTTCATGAAGCCTCAGACGGAGGCAATCATCCATTACGTTTCAACCGGAATACCTGGCAGGATGAATGGCGAGCTTTACTGTGATTCGCCGGATGAACTCAGGCGCATCCAGGCCTATATAGACCCTCCGCCTTCATCCGGTAAATATTGTATTGCAAAGCCCCTGAGCCTTTTTGCCGTTAACGAAAAGCCGGATCTGGTAACTTTTTTTGCCAGGCCCGAGACATTGAGCGGCCTTCATCAGCTTGCGACATATGTAACAAACGATCCTGAGGTTGTTGTTTCACCATGGGGTGCTGCCTGCACAAACCTGATCACCTGGCCCTATAAGTATCTGGCCAGGGGTGAGAACAAAGCCGTTCTCGGTGGTTGGGATCCATCGGCCCGCAAGTTTTTCAAAACCGATGAGTTATCATTTACTGTTTCATATGATATGTTCGGGCAGATGGTTAAACGCCATTCAGAGTCTTTTCTTACAACAAGGACATGGTCAACGGTTCAGAAAAAGATTGCACGAAGCAACGAGGCATGGGCCAGAAAAACGGATGGATAAAATATTGTTAAATATTGACCTTTGGGTTGTTAAGGTTTAAAAGAACCCTCTTTTTAATTTTTTTTTTGGAGTCAAGACATGTCAGAAAATCAGGACAATGAGGACCGGAGTTTTGCCGAGCTTTTCGAATCGTACAGCTCAGGCATGAAAGACGATCTTAATATCGGAGACAGTATAAAGGGAAAGATCATTTCCATAGGAAAAGACTCGGTTTTTATGGATACCGGCACGAAGGTTGACGGAACCGTTGAACGGGCGGAACTTTTAGACGGCGACGGAAACATGCCCTTTATCGAAGGTGATGAAATTGAGCTTTATGTGGTGGCGATTGATGATCATGAAATACGCCTTTCAAGAGCTATTTCGGGTATCGGAGGGCTTGAACTTCTGAAAGAGGCGTTTGAAAATGAGATTCCTGTTGAAGGTAAAATAAGCGCAACCTGCAAAGGCGGTTTTCACGTGGAGATTCTTCAGAGACGCGCCTTTTGCCCCATCAGCCAGATTGATGTCAACTATACTGAAACGCCTGAAGATTACGTTGGACAGACCTGCCAGTTTTTAATTACCCAGTTCGGGGAAGGAGGCAGAAACATAATTGTCTCCCGCAGGAAGCTTCTCGCCATGGCTATCGAAAAAGATAAAGAAGCGTTTTTCAGCACATTAAAAGCAGGCGATATTTTTAAGGGCCGGATCACAAGGGTCATGCCTTATGGAGCCTTTGTTGAACTGATTCCGGGAGTCGAAGGCATGGTCCACATTTCAGAAATGAGCTGGTCAAGGGCGGAAAAAGCCGAAGATATTGTGAGCGCCGATGATACGGTTTCGGTTAAGATTATTGCGGTAGCGGACGGTGAGAAGAAGAATCAGAAAAAAATATCCCTGTCCATGAAACAGGTTGACACAGATCCGTGGGATAAGGCTGCAGATAATTTTCATTCTGGAACGAAGGTGAGCGGTAAAGTAACCCGGTGTATGAATTTCGGAGCTTTTGTGGAAATAGCCCCGGGTATAGAGGGACTGGTTCATATAAGTGAGATGAGCTATCTTAATAGGGTTATTAACCCTGCCGATGTTGTCAAAGAGGGTGAAACGGTTTCAGTTACAATAAAAGAGGTTGACGCTAAAGGGCGACGGATATCCCTCAGTCTCCGTGATGCCCTGGGAGACCCGTGGCTGGAAGTGCAGGATAAATTCAGTGTCGGCCAGGTCGTCATCGGAACCCTGGAAAAAAAAGAAAAATTCGGATATTTTGTTTCACTTGCTCCCGGCATTACCGGGCTTCTTCCGAAATCGAAATTCAGCGGGGCCGAAAAGCCCGGACTGATCGAGCAGCTGAAGGCAGGAGATCCTATTGCGGTGACTGTGGAGGAGATCCATCCCCATGACCGGAAAATCACCCTTGCTCCCGGCGATGCAAAAGAAGAGGGCGCCTGGAAAAGTTTTGCACAGGCGGCAATTCCCACACCAGTCAGTGATCTGGCCGAAAAGCTGAGGCAGGCAATGGAATCCAAAAAGAACAAATAGATGCTCTTCGCTTCAGTCCATGGCCATACCCTGTCACCGTCTTCCCATCCCTGAATTCCTGCCGGTTCAATTGTACAAGAATTCAGGATGCTTATTTCTGATTGACCCGCCAGATGCACTGTGATACCCAAGAAAGTATATAATGAGTTTTAATGGCAATAATTTTATTCGGGAGGGATACCCATGTCAAAATCAAAAGATGTTAAGAAAGACACCAAAAAGAAGCCGGCCAAATCATTGAAGGAAAAGAAGCAGGAAAAGCGGGAGAAGAAGAATAAATAAAATTCATCAATTTTAATTGAACCAGAAGATTTATGAGTAGAGCCCAGCTTGATAAATAAATCACGAGCAGAAGAAATCGAGAGAATTTGCAGGACTGAATCTTCTTCCTTCCGGAGCAGCCGTATTATAATCGACCGTGGAGATTACAGGCTGATTGGTATTGTCAATGATGCTTTTTCCAGAGGTCGGGATTTTGAATATGTACGGAGGCGATACGCAGGCAATTTCCATCCTCACGGCATTAAAGAGATGGCCGAAACCAAAAGACTGCGGATCGCATATGCAATGGTCCATCTGCTTACCTCTCTCGAGATAGGAGCAATGGATGAACGTCTCGGCGCGCTTCGTTCTTTGCGCGATGAAGTTCTGGATACAGCCGAAGGGCCGATGCCGAAAAACACTGCCCGGGTTTTAATGCAAATCATGAAAGAGGTCGTGCGAACCAGGGATAATTACAGGCGGCAACTCGAACTGGCTCACGATTTCCGTATGACCGTTTCGGGCAGACCCCGGGTCGTACGTAGGCAGCTCAAAAGATATCATCTTCTTGAAATGCCGGAAGAATGGAATCAGATTTCGTTTGACGATCATGTGCATGACGCGAACACAAAGGGACGCAAATCTTCAACCCACCTGATAATGGATGCCTGGATAAAGGGCATCAGGCGTTTGAGGATTGTTCACTACAACTATATTGAACCGCGTTTTGCTACCGAGCTTCTTGAAGCTTCACGGATAATGGATATCGACGTACGGATCGGAATCGAGTTTTCATCCCGATTTCGAAACAAGTATGTAAATCTTATCTGGGTTCCGAGGGGATTTCCGGACTCCCAGGCATTTCTCTGCTTTCTTGAGGAGCCGGCTGTTGTCAGGCTTATGAATGAAGGGAGAAAGGTTTCTGCTTACCAGCAGGCTTACGTGATGGAACTGCTCAGAGCCTTCAATCACAGACATTTGTCGGATTTCAGGCGTAAATACAAAATCGATCCGGCGCCTGTGGATGAAAATGAGTTCCTCGCTTTTGTCGGTATCGGTCAGAAATCGACGTTCCATCTCGGGAAATTTATTCATCAGAATGTCCTTAAATCACTGCAGAAGAAGGCCGAACAGCTCAGGGCAGCCTATTGCACAGCAGATAATGACGAACAGGCAAGGATTGAAAAGTGGTTCGACGAAATGAATCGCCTAGATCTGGAAGTTCTGATTGCCGGTTACCTTAAGCCTTCGAGCAACCCCGATATTCCAAATCCTTCAGAGCCATCTGATGAACCCGATGTTCCGGAATTGCTGAAACTGTCTCCTGCAGAGCTTCTTGACCGACTGGCCGCGCTGCAATCAGGGTACCGGATCACACTGAATCTGTCCAATGTTGAAGTGGAAGAAGTGCTGGAGTTGCTTTACGACTGCGACGGCAGGATCTCAAGACTGGAACTCTTTAATCTCAAGGATTGGGCTGCCGGTAAAACCGACCATATTAAAGATATCAGCCAGCTTCAGGAAGCCATCAACGAACAGAGCCCGATAGCGCTGAAGCGATTGATCCTTGAGATTATACAGAAAGTGGAGTCAAAGAATCTTCCTGAAAAGAAAAAACAGATCGATAAATTGACTGTCATCCTTCATGATATAATCCATCTTCAGATCATGTACAAGAGCAGGCCGCTCAAAGCACGCCTTGGAAGTGACTCTACCGGACGGTCCAGCCGATCGCATGGCATGGGTCTTGCGGTTATTGAAACCCTCCCGCGAAGAGCGCGTAATCAGATCAAGAAGGATGTCGGCGCCGTAAGGGACATTATTCCAATATATCTTTACGTCCGTAAGCGTCATACATTCCTTGCCCGCGATAATGTCAGCAAAACTTTTCATGATATGGCTGAATCACTGCCCTTAATCCGCTGGATGGGTTATACTCAAAAGGAAGATTGGGAAGTTCTGGAAAATGCCGCCCGCATGACTCAAAAAGGGAATGTCATAACACTTGGCGGAACAGATAAGGTCATTACCAATGATCTGTATCTGGAACCTCCTGTTTCGATTAACGAAAAGAAGCACATTCCCTGGGCTTACGTAAATTCCCACTTAAAAAACCTCTTGAAGGTTTTTATCGGATTCGTGCCGGCATTCGCCACATTTGCTCTTACCAAAGACTGGTGGCTGCTGTCTTATTTCGGCGCTTTTATCTGGTTTGGTATCACGGGTGTCCGCAATGTTCTTCAGTCGGTTCTGGGGGGCGGAGGTTTTCGCCGATCTCCCCTGCTAAGATGGGATGCCTATGTAAACTGGGACAGAACTGCGGATTCGTTGCTTTTTACAGGTTTTTCGGTTCCATTGCTCGATTATCTTGTGAAAACAGTCATACTGGACCGGATTTTTGATATTACAACCGCCACTCAACCTCTTCTCTTATATTCGGTTATGGCGCTGACAAATGGGGTATATCTCTCAAGCCACAATGTTTTCCGGGGTTTGCCGAAAGGCGCGGTTTTCGGAAACTTTTTCCGCACCATTCTGTCCATTCCAATAGCAGTATTGCTTAATTATGCCGCCGGATCGATACTGACTGCTTACGGGGTAGAGGCGGCAAACAACGTGCTTCAGAAGTGGGCC
Organism: uncultured Desulfonema sp.; assembly: GCA_964402865.1. Lineage (GTDB taxonomy): Bacteria > Desulfobacterota > Desulfobacteria > Desulfobacterales > RPRI01 > RPRI01. The sequence goes on from CAYODW010000024.1 coordinate 9,196, forward strand.
GCAATTATTTCCAAGACAGCCTCGGACATAATGGCAGGAATCATAGAGGGCACGGCCGACCGTTACGCTAATATCCGGACCCGGTTCCGGGAATACCGGAAAAAATTGTCGGACCTGATGGATATCTACGCACAAATAGAGCTCCTGTTCCCGGAGACCAATACGATTGAACTGCTTGAGCAACCAAAGAAATTTAAGGATAAAGCTAATGCCGAAGCTCAGGATATGGAAAAGATTATCTGCATTCACGCCCTTGACGCGCTGTACTTCTGGATGTATCAGCCGCGCGCCCGGAGCGCTATCAATCATCTCATGAATTCAATATCAGAAGAGGAGCGCCATATATGGGTTACCTCCCAGTTTACTCTGATGCGTCAAAAAGAAATAAGCCAGATGTTCATAAACGGCGTCCTCGGCCCCGATTTTGCCCGCGCTCTTTCCTTTTACCTGTCCAGTTATCCGGAATATCTGGAAGAAATGAAACGTTTTGTATGAAGGAATATTTCTGCTCTCAAATTCCTCCTTGATGAAACCGTCTCCAGGTTTAATGTTTGCAAGCTTCAATCCTGCCGGTATTTTATTTGAAATCCATGACACCCCGCAGTTTTTTGAATTCTTCCTTGTTTGATTTTTCCAGAATCATCAGGCTCGCGTTTGAAGCCGCTTTCACTGCCATCGGCATGCCGCCTCCATATTCAGCCCAGTGTCCTCCAAGATATAAATTCTTAACCGGTGTTTTGTAATGAGCAAGCCGGTTTTTAATATTTTTGTCAGTCGGACTTGCTCCCATAGTGCTTCCGTTGCGATTTCCGGTATAACGCCAGTATGTGATCGGAGTCGCAATTTCAAGCACTTCAATATGTTTCTTAATATTTATTCCGAGGCCCTTTTCAACTCTTTCGATCAGGATGTCCGCATATTTTTGCTTGAATTCCCTGTATGCTTTTCCGCGCTCACGGTTTTTATCCGTCTTCCAGCAATCACCATAATCTATGCGGGCCGAACAATGTATGGTAATTGTCGATTTACCTTCGGGTGCAAGTGATTTGTCTCTTGACGAAGGAGACTGAATAACAAGAGTATTGTTATAAGGGTCTCCTCCTGAATGATCTTTCCTCGGAATATCATCGACAGTCAGGTAAATCAATTCTCCACGCAATCCGAGGGCGGACTCATCACAAGCAAGGCCAATAAATACTGTGACACTGGAAGAATAGAGATCGGCTTCTCTTTGGCGGCGGATCAGTTTGTCCGGCACCGAGCCTTCAGGAAGCATCTTCTCATAGAGATTTTCTACGTCACAGGCGGCTATAACGTATTTGGAATTGATGACCCGTCCGTCAGCAAGAGAGACTCCGGAGGCCGTTTTGTTTTTCACCAGCACCTCATTAACGCTGTAGTTTAAAAATATCTTCGATGGCGAATTATGAATTTTTCCGCACAGCCATTTTACAAAACTCTCAGCTCCACCCTCCGGCGGAAAGAGCAGATCGTTGGCGAAAACCCATCCGATCGGCATGACTATGGACATGAACTTCTCTTCACTGCAGAATATTTTTTTTATTTCATTCTCTTTGAAGTATCTGTCCAGGCCTTTTTCAGCAGAAATTCGCAAATATTTCCACACCGGAACAGCCCATCCGAGCATTTTAATTCCAAAGATCATCCTTTCAATTTCAGGCATGGTTTGGTGTGCGCGCAGGCATCCGTTTAATTTGCCGAAGTGGATGCCGATTTTTCTGCAGTCCTCAAAGAACCTCTTTATTCCATCCGTCTCGCCTGGAAAATCTTTTATCAGCCGGTCGCGGAGTTCATAAGGGTTGTTGGTAAGAATGTAGTCGAAGGATTCACCCTTGTATCTGCGGATACGATCTGACATTTTGCATTTCGGATAATCCGATCCTATGTATTCGAATATCCTGCCGACAAACCCGTCAGCATTGAACCCGTTTAACCATTGAATGGAACTGTCAAAGACAAATCCTTTTCTTTTAAATCCCATAAAATAACCGCCGGGCCTTGACTGCTTCTCCAGCAGCACAACCTTAAGTCCAGATCTCGAAAGGAGGGCCGCGGCCGTCAGGCCTGCTATACCTGCTCCTATGATTATAACGTCGCATTCGGAAGGTAATCCTTTATCCTGCATAATATCTACGACTTTCTCTTTTTTAAAACGCCTATCCGGATAAGATCGGGGACATTGTCCAACAGCCGGCAGGTATCACATTCCGTTAGACCGCCTGCGGAATTTCCGGAAACAGGGACAATCGGGACTTTTCCCCTGAGGGCTTCCCGCGGTCCCGTCATTCCCTCCCATTTACCGCAGCGCCCGCCGGTTCTTCCGATGATTTCATCCGCATCGAGGACCTCTATAATTTCGCAATAATTGGGACAATCCCCGCATTCGAAACCCTTTGTAATAATGTTGTGCGTGGAGGCTTCTTTGCCCCGGTATTTTGTCTTTTCTATGCCGGATTCTGATGCAATGAGTGCGGCCCCGTAAGCCCCCATAACCATATTGTAGGGTGGAACCACGATATCGCACTGAAGAGCTTCTTTGAAAGCCCGGCATATTCCTCTGTTTGCGCTCACGCCACCCTGAAGAACAATCGGCGGTTTTATCTCCTTCCCGTTGCACACATTTGAAAGATAGTTTCGGACGAGCGCGTGACAAAGTCCCATCATGATATCTTTCTGTTCATGCCCGACCTGCTGTTTGTGAATCATGTCCGACTCCGCAAATACCGTACAGCGACCAGCTATGTTCGTGGGATCTTCCGACATCATCGCTCGGGCGCTTAATTCTTCAATTGTAATATTCAATCGTCTGGCCTGGGAATCGAGAAAGCTTCCTGTGCCCGCGGCACATAGCAGGTTCATTGAGAAATCGACAACAGCGCCATCCCTGACAATCGTGACCTTACTGTCCTGTCCGCCTATTTCGAATATTGTGCGCACGTCAGGATAGAGATGTATCGTCGCGCGGGCATGCGCCGATATTTCATTTTTAATCACATCCGCGCCGACGATTACACCGGCAAGAATTCTTCCGCTTCCGGTTGTGCAAACTCCCTTAACGCAATAATTTTCAGACAACTGCGCCGTGATTTGGGACAGACACTTCTGCACAGACTCAATTGGATTCCCGTCCCCCCGCCTGTAGATTTCATAAAGGACATAACCCTCCGGCGAAATTACAACGCAATTTGTACTGATGGAACCGACATCGATTCCCATGTAACAGGAGTTATTAATTGAATTATCCACGGCGGGCTTTCTCCTTGCTAAAGGCGGCGGCGCCGCTTTTTCTTCTTTCCATGAGGACATCGGCAAAGGCTTCCAGGCGGGTCGAAATCCCGACGCCACAGGTATGTTCATCATAAGACATTTCCAGTATGGGAATGTTCTTGTCTTTACTGACACGCTTTAATATCGGTCGTACGCTGACTTCAGGCATGCATCCGGAGGGACACAGGTGAATCATGCCATCATATCCCTCATCTGCACAATTGATCGAGTTCGCGACGGAATCGAGAGCATGTCCCCCAACCGAATTCTGCAAATATCGGTCCGCGATTCGGGACAGGGACTTTCTCCGGCTCTGGTTCAGGAATATGATTCGCGTTATATTCTCCAACTCTTCTCCAAGCAGAAAAAAATTTTTCAGCTCAATTCCCTGGCTGCCAAGTATATATTCAATGTTCTTATTCAAACATTTGTCCCGCAAAAAAGATATTTCGCCGACCAGTCCCACTTTGAGCGGTTGTTTCTCCTTATCCACGGGAATATCTGCGAAGCTCACGGCAACCTTCTTGCGGAGAGACCGGGTCTCGGCCATAGTTTTTGACTCACTGAGTTCCACCAGCAACTTGTTCATAACCCGCGTGGTGTCTCCCGGTGTTATTTCGATGGGCCTGGTCTTCCAGGCGGCCATCTCCAATTCATCAATCACTTTAATCTTTAAGACCGTGTGGAATAAGGGTTTTATAAACGTAATCGGTCCGGGATCAAAATGCCTAACAATCGGCGGTTTGAATCCATCGAAGCCTAAACCGAAGATCTTTATTTTCAACCCCAAATCCCTGAGTATCTGATCTATCATGTGACGATAGTACCGGAGCCTGCATGTTCCGACACTGTTGATCATGAAAGCATATTCTACGCCGGCTCTGTCCGCTTCAATGAAGTGGCCAAGATGGGCCTTGAGAGGCAGACAGACAGACTCCGGGGCCGCCTCGATGCCAAGCTTCAGTGCTTCAGGCGTTGTGGCGGTCGAAGCCCAGGCCTTAATTCCGAGAGATTCGACCGCAGTCGCTAACGCTATGGTGTAGTTGCCGATGTTGGGGATAGCCATATAAGTCATGAATGCCACCTTAGCGAGTCAACAAACGCCTCCACCCGCGTATCCATACCGGACTGTGCCAAATGCTCATCTACCATGAGGTACATGAAAGGGATCTTCTTTTCTTTCATCAGACTCCGATACGTATCAATCATCATGGAATCACATCCGCAATTAAATACCGTAATCTGAATCACCCCATCATAATCTTCACGCGAGATGGTCTTCATCGTGTGATAAATCAGATTGGCTGTGCTCCACAGAATATAACTCTTTGACGGAGCGTCCTCCGCGAAAGAGATCATTTCGACTTCACCGCCCATCCTTTTGAGCTTCTGCAGAATCGGTCCCGCGATAAAATTGTCATTAATGACATATGGATGTCCAATAAGCAGGAAACGGAGTCCCTCCTTTTTTCTCAGGTAGCGAACCGGCTGATTCTTTGCCGATTCCATGGCTCTTAATGAGCTGTTAACGGCTGACCGGATTTGACTCTTTTGACGCTTTAACTGTTTCCCAATAAGCAGCAGGCTCTCGGATAAGGGACGTCTGCTTTCGTCGAGTTCAATAGACAGGATATTCGTTTCCCGGGCGATATCCGCCCTGGCCGCGTCGGGAAGCGGGCCGAACTTTGGACAGGAGAGATGGTTCTTTATGGTGGACAGGACACGGGGCACAAAGACCATGTCCACTTTTCCGACAAGCTCGGCAAGGTGTGCATCAAAAAGTTTGTTCGGCAGACAGTGTTCTGTTTCGGATATTTGAGAGGCTTTCTCAACCGTCCTGATGGTGGACGGCTTGGAAACAACGGGTTCCATTCCAAGTTCGCTGAAGAATGTCTCCCACAGATCCGGATAGATATAGTAGAAGAACATTCGAGGAATCCCTATCCTTAGTGAACGGTTATCCGGAGAGGCTGATTTTCCCAGCCATGCCGATGCGATGAATTTAAAGAAATTATGATCTGTGTCCATCATCACTTCAGTACGAAATGTAAAGTTTTTGATATTTGATTTTTTTGATAAGGCATTGCTTTTACCATCTTTTGATTTTTCCGCTCGCCGTTTTTTCTAGCATTTTTACAGGATTTATTTCCTTAGGAACCTTGTATGACGCTAAAAGGGGGTAGCAAAACCTGCGGATTTCATCCGTGTCAAAATCAGGACTTGTTCCATCTTTAAAAACAACCTTCGAACAGGGCAGTTCACCGTACCGCGGATGGGGCGTACCGTAAACGAAGGATTCTTCGACAACCGGATGCCTGTTTAAAACGGTTTCCACATCTTCAGGAAATATTTTCATGCCGGCAAAATTAATGACGTTTTTATCCCTGCCGAAAATATAAAGAAACCCGTCATCATCAATTCTGCCGAGGTCTCCCGTATTAAACCAGCCGTCGGATAAAACGCTCTTTCTGTTCTTCCATGGAGAAAAATAAGCGTCAAACAATCCTTTCCCTTTTATATAAAGCTCACCGACCCCTTCCTTGTCCGTCTGTTCTATTTTTATGGAATAGTCGGGAAGAACTTTGCCTGCCGAGCCCCTTTTTGACGAATTTCCTGACAGATTGATAAAAGGAAGCCCGACTTCGATTATCCCGTAGGCTTCTGAAAGCTCAAGCTCGAACTTGTCGTAGAATTCAACGGCGGTTGACTGTGGCAATTTCATCGCCGTAGAAATTGCAATGCGGACACCGGAGAAAAGATCCGCCGGAATATCTCCCGAATTGGAAAGCAGATGATAATGAAAGGGAGATGCATATGTAAATGTCCCCCCTCTTTTTTTTATATTCTCAACAAATGATTCAGGAAAATCATTTCCGCAAAGTACTATTGTTGAAGCCCTTCTTAAGAAAAGGAGAATGGTTACAACAAAATGATAACTCATGGAAAGAACCCATATGACAACATCTTCGGGGGTCATGCGGAGTGCCCTGTCTGCGGCGTCCGTTCTTTCAATTATCGATTCGTGCGAAAGAAGGACACCTTTACTTGCGCCGGTTGTGCCTGAAGAGAATCTTATGAATGCAGGATTCAGGGCATAATATTCTTCCGGAAGAAGATCCTTTGCTTGTCTGCGGAGCAGGAAAAATTTTCTTATGCCGTTAAATCCTGAAAAAAATAACTCGGCATCAATCCCGGAATAGGAAGGCTTGTCAAAAATGAGGCAATTGACATCTATCCTGTTTAAAACAGCATCCGTTTCATCCCATGAAAGAGAGGAAGAAACCGGAACGACTGCCGCTTTTGAAGCAAGTATTGCAAGGCTTATAATTATATAATCGATAGAGTCGTTGCAGAGGAGAGCGATTCTGTCTCCCGGTTTAATCCCGTTATTTTTCAGCCGGAAAGCCAGGTTTCCAGAGGCATCAAGAAGTTCGCGGTATGATATGCCCTGATCTCTTTCAATAACCGCGATTTTATCACTGTAACCGGTGGTCTCTTTTTTTATGGTTTCAAATATGTTCACCTGCTTTTCTCCGGCAAGTAATCCTTGTAAATGGTATAGATCGAGAAAATATATTTTGTTCCTCCCGAAATAGCTCTGTAAAGATCCCTTAATGGAACTTTGATTTTGTTGACCCGCAGCGGGTTTGCGCGCAATGCAAGACTGTTTAATCTTCCGAAGTGCTGGTAAAAGCGTTTTAAAGGAAGCCGTGTCGGAAGCACGGAATGCATGCAGTCATAAAAGCGGTAAGGATCACATATGAAGCTATGCTTGTTGTCATGCCAGAATTTTGTTCCGGGAGAAGGAGAGAGAACCGTAAACGTCACTTCTGCCGGGCGTACATTATCAATCTCTTTTTCGAGCCGCCTGAAATCCTCTATGGTAAAGTCAGGATGAACAATGAAGGCGGCATGAAGAGTTATTCCCCATTCCCGCAAAAGGTCCACGGCTTTTCTGTTCGTTTCAACGTTTGTTCTTTTTGAGTATTCATCAAGACGCGATTTGTCCATCGACTCGAGGCCGACATAGACCAGATCGAGGCCGGCTTTTTTCCATATTTTAAAGACTTCAGGATATTTTACTATGGTATCGCTTCTCGCCCAGCTTATATATTTCTTTTTAATTCCGCGCTCAATAAGAAGCTCTGCAATCCTTGTAACTCTTGCCGGGTTCAAAAACATCTCATCATCCACAAAATAAATGTGCTCCTCATGAATGCGTTCTATCTCATCGACAACATCTTCCGGGCTTCTCTGCAAATATCTTCCATGCATAAGATGCGGTATGACACAGAAAGAACAGGAAAAAGCGCATCCGATTGAAGTGCGCATGCTTGCGACTTTCGGAAACATCGTGTCAAGCCTTCCCGTAGGGCTGGAAGTCCAGACGCAAAAGTATCTCGATCTGTTCACAAGATCCCTTCTTGGACGAGGTATCTCGGCTGTCGACGGATATACCGGCGGGGAAAGTTCGGTTTTTTCATTAAATAGAGGGTCTTGCGGGGAGAGAGAGCGGTCTTCATAATGCAGCAATTCACCGTTTTTGAACCTGCGTACAATTTCCCGCATTACGGTTCCCCCTTCACCCCTGACAATGATATCTATCTGCTTAACAGCATAATCTTTGGGGAGGAGTGTTGCATGAACCCCTCCTACGACAGTAACTATAGCTGGGTTGAAATCCTTAACCATCTTTGTGAAATTTTTAACAGCATTAACATTCGTGCTGTATCCCGAAAAACCGGCCATATCAGGAGAATATTCCAATAAAGTTTTTCTGAAAGTGCCGACCGGATCAAGTTCAACGCTAAGATCAAGAATTAAAACATCATCTTCATCAGGCACCCCTCCCGCGACTATTTCAAGCTCAAGGGGCTCAAGATGAAGAAAACCTTCCTGCAGCCGTTTTGCCACCAGAATTTCAGGGTGTGGTTTTACAAGCAATATCTTCATAATATTTCGAACAAATCTATTCCCAAGGTTTTTCCCTAAATCATCTCTTTTACTGCCGCAAATCCGGCCTGTTCGCCGAGAGAGATGCATGTTCCCATTACCCGCGTTGATCCGAGAGCTTCAGGGGATGCCGATATACAGCATCCGGCAGAGTAAAGATTCTTTATGTTCTGTGATTTCATACAGCGCAGCGGAATTTCGTAATAAGCACCCTCATCGAGATACCGGTAAGAGGGGCCTTTCTTCTGATCCCACAGCTCTATGGGCCACGCATTTTTCACAACTCCGTCGTGAAATTTGCGCCCTGAAAGCACATCTTCTTCAGTCAACGTATATTCCCCTTTCATACGGAGACCTTCGCGTTCTGAGATTACGCGAGACATTTCCGTGATACGGGAATTTCTGAAAGAATCTATCGAATCGCACATGATGCCATGAACCACTTCGGCATATTTTTTTGCTTCACGGATTCTTTCAGGGCTGTCGCCTGGAGTGATACTTATAAGACAATATCCTTCATCGTCAACATCGCTCTTATAAAACCTGGCATATTTCAGATAAGATGGAATCCTCTTTTCAGCAGCAGCCTGCGATATGTGATAAGGAACGCTCACTGGCGCCATATCTCCGGGATCTTTAATCCCTTTTATTTTGAAACAGAAGCCTGCGAGCTGGCGTTCATTCGGTGAAGATATATCGTAAGCCGCCCCGCTCAGGCGGATTACCGCCCCGTATCCGCTGCAATCAATTACAGTTCGTGTCGATATTTCTATTTCGCCGTTATTATTCCGCGCAAAAACATTTCTTATCCTGCCGTTTTGCACTTCGACCGATATAACTTCCGTTTTATATAAAAGGTCGAGTCCTGCCTGCTTCTCGCTCAATAACCTTAAAACACTAATAAGATTTACCGTTGTAAAAGGAAAAAGATGAACTTTGCCCATCTTAACCTGTTTTGTTCCGGGTGCAAGTTTTTTGAGTTCCAAGCATATTTCATCGGCAATTCCTCCGTTCAAGGCGCCGTCCGGAGATAAAAGACCGGAAGAATATAATCCGCAGATATAACGGTGCATGCAATTTACGGCAGTTCCGCCGGGAAAACCGTTTGTTTCCGCAAGGATCGTACGAGCCCCTTCGCGCGCAGCGCGCACGGCTGCCGATATGCCGGCAACTCCTCCTCCGGAGACAAGAACATCGCATGACAGACGCATATTTTATTCCACCCCAAGATGTGATTTAAGCGATTTTAAAACAACATCTTCTTCATCTGCGCTTAACATTCCGTCCAGATAAGAAAGGATTACATTCAGTTTTTCATTCGACTGCTGAAAATAAATACCTATTCCTGGCGGAACGGGTGTTCTCGGCATATGAAATATATTCGTTATTTTATTCTCCATGAAATAAGGGGATGTGTAAGCCGTTCTTCCGACATATGAAAAACAGAAAGAGGCTATTTCTCCCTTGAAATATATTTTCAGCAGGCGGCCGATAAGAGAAGCAGGCGCAATCCGCATCAAAAGGCTTGCTTTGCAGATGTCTCCGGGCAGGTCCGACCTGACCTGGGCGTACATCTGCTCTTTTATTGATTTCAGTAAAGCCGGAAAATCGGAGGCATCGGACGGTCCGGCTTTGAAAATGAAAAATGATACATGATTGAAAAAAAGATCTTTATTTACTTCTTCCCTCTTCCTTGTATCAATTGAGACAGGAATTACATAATCAGCGGATGATATTCCGCGGCCTGCGAAGATTCCGTGCAAAGCGCAAACTGAGGCTGCAAGTGCATAAGGCATCAGCATCAGATACCCTGCTTCATTGAAAGCATTTTCAGCTATTGCTTCAGTTTCCTTCGCGCCGAAAGAAAGAATCTTGAATTTAAATCCATTATTACCGGAAGGAAGAGGAAGCACGCGGGGAGGCACCTTTCCCGCTATTTTGATAAATGCCCTGTTTACACGCTGTCCGGCCTTGAACTTATCGATCCACATTGAAAGATGGGCGGTTTCGGTAATCGTCATGTTGCCTGAATATTCTCCGCCCTCCCAGTCCTTCTGAAACATGTTGAGAAAAGCTTCTGCGTTTCTTGCATCGAAAACGAGATGGTCAAAGGTCATTGCTACATAGCTTTTTACCTCTTTTGTTATAAGATGAAAAGCTACATGCTCTTTACTGTTTTTAAAAGGCCTGTTTATTCCCTTTTCGAGGCTAATTAAAACATCGTCAAAAAAAGCCTCTTTCTTATGAGAATCGGTTAAATGAATAGTGTCAAATGAGATCTTGCCTGTCCACGCGGGAGGGATTTTCCAATAAGGCGCAAGATTGAAATCCCTTGAAGTTTGGCCGTTTAATACCGGGTATTTTTTCATAAAAGCTGAAATAGAAGACTCGATCTGCATGGCATCAGCTTTTCCATGCAACTCGAAAACCAACTGTGACATGAATCCCGCCCCTGTTTCTTTCAGGGTCATGCAATTTAAGACATGTATAATCCAGTCGATCCCGGTTAAATATCTTTTGTTTTTGGAATACGGCAAAGAGAACATTGGCCCTATACCAGAGCGCCTATTTTTGCTGAAAGGGATCTTATAGTCCTGAAATCACTTCTGGTAAGCCCCGACTCCATCAGTTTAAGTTTTAATTTTTTTTCTATTCCTACAAGAAGCTCGACAAAGCCGAGGGAATCCAAGCCCATCTCATGAAGCGGAATTTCCGGCTTGATTGAGCCCGGATCTACCGACAATATCGCAGCAACTTCTTTTATCAATATTTCTTCAATAACTTTATGACTTTTCTTATCCATTCTATTCCTTATCGTTATTTTCTGATTTTATACCACCTTCCGAATCGACGCTTGATTTGAAAAATTTGAGTACCAGAGTAAGTAATACAAGTGCAAAAATAGTGCAAGAGTTTCGGCTCATCGTTTGTTTCTGCCGGTTCGAGGTATTAATACTCTTTGTCGCTTTTATGCTCGATATTTCGGTTAATATTTTTCGAAATAAACATCGTCATAATTATTTTTCCGGGCTTGTAATTCTTTTTCCTGTTTAGACAGAGCTCAACCGGATATTGTAATTAAATTTCTTGACATAATGCTAAATATAAGTATATTTCTTGAATCATAATCGTTTTTATGGAGAATGTCATGTCTGAAAATGTTCAGGAAAAAGCAACGATCAGGCCAGCGGGATATGCGGCTCTGATTGATCTGTATGCTGTGGAGGTTATCCCGAACTGGCACAGATCCCTGGTCACAACCAGTGGAATCCACCGGATCAACTCGACCGGAAGCGTTATCGAGGAGGTCTATCCGCCCAAGTACTGGCCGGGAAACTTGCTGGGCGATCATCTCGAATTCGCGCTTAAGTATGACGGCGTGAATCTCGCGATACTTGCCGCCCTGTTTCAGATAGTCGCGCCTGAAGACTTCTTTAGTTATGTCCGGTCCAAACCTGTCGGCAAGTATGCGCGGCGGTTGTGGTTTCTGTATGAGTATCTTACCGGAACGACCATCCCGATTGATGACTTGAAGCAGGGAAACTACATCGATCTGCTCAATCCTGATGAATACTACACAGTCTCCCCGGCCAGACAGGTGCGCCGTCAGCGAATCAACGACAACTTGCCCGGCGATCACAGATTCTGCCCGATAATTCGCCGCACCGATATCCTTAAAGAATTCGAGAAATCAGATCTTCCGGATCGCTGCCGAAAAGTCGTTTCCGGTTACTCGCCTGAATTGCTTAAGAGGGCATTGAGCTATCTGTACTCTAAAGAAACGAAATCATCATTTGAAATCGAACACATCAAACCCAATTTAACAAGGTCCGAACGCTTTGCCGCATTGCTTCAACAGGCAGAACGCGAAGATTTCTGTGAAAAAGAAAAATTGATTGACCTTCAGAACCGCATTGCCGATCCGCGATTCTACGAAACCGGCTACCGATCTAGTCAGAACTATGTCGGTGAAACAGTCGCCTGGCAGAAGGAAAAGATACATTTCGTGTGTCCGAAGCCGGATGACCTGCCCAATATGATGGAAGGTTTGGTCGCCTCACACAAACAAATGGAGGAGGGGGCCGTCTGCGCTGTGATTCATGCCGCCGCCGTGTCCTATGGATTTGTTTTTCTTCATCCGTTCGAGGACGGCAATGGCCGAATCCATCGGTTTCTGATCCACAATATTCTTGTACGCCGCGGATTTACGCCCAAGGGGATCATGTTCCCCGTATCGGCATCCATTCTGAAAAATCTTGCCGATTACGATGCTTCCCTGGAGGCGTTTTCCCGACCGCTCATGACCCTCGTGGAATACTCGATCGATGAAGACGGCCATATGACCGTTTACAATGATACGGCACGTTGGTACCGCTACATTGATATGACACACCAGGCCGAAGCGCTCTTTAAGTTCATCGCGCAGACCATCGATACGGAACTCGCCGGCGAGCTGGCCTTCCTAGCGAACTATGACAAGGCCAGGGAGGCTATCCGGGAGATTATCGATATGCCGGACAGGCATACAGATCTCTTTATCCGGTTCTGTCTGGAAAACAACGGAAAACTTTCAGAGCGGAAACGTTCAAGCTACTTTCATTACCTGTCGGAAGATGAAATCGCCCGCATGGAACAGGCAGTCCAGGCAGCCTACGGAAGCTATATATCAAAGTATGCATGACAAATAGACATACACCCCAATTAAAAAAGCCGGGCTCTCAAAAAAAGACCGGGTTCCGATTGCTGGCTCACCGGTACGGGTGATGTTGGGCACTGGAAAATATTTGTTTTGTTATGAATCTAATGATGGACAAAATTTGAATATGTCACCTTGTGTTCTTATGGATCAATAAATGTTATAAACATCCCGGGACGCCGGGGTAAAATGGGGGGAGTGAATCTGTAAATGCACCTGATGCTTATGAGCATGCTTAGTAGAGTAGATCCTCTTCCCACTGCTTTGTTCAATAACTCGTACGGTATCATAAACCTTCCCATATGGGAATGAGTTTGCACTTGCAAGGTTGATTAGAACGAAGCTTTTTTATCAAAGGCGATATTTCAAATTTTAAGGGGGTATTTATATGTCAGTCTCGGTTCTTGGGATAGATATAGCAAAACAGAAATTCGATGCCGCACTGCTTGTAGATGGGAAAGTAAAACATAAAGCCTGCAAAAATTCAGCGGAAGGTTTTGAGGCTCTGAGGCTCTGGCTTGAGAAACAGAAAGTTCAAAAAGTTCATGCTTGTATGGAAGCTACGGGCAATTATGGAGAGGACTTGGCGACCTATCTTCATGATGCCGGCCACATTGTCAGCATCGTCAATCCTGCCAGGATCAAGGGATTTGCTCAGAGCGAACTGCTTCGCACCAAGACCGATAAGCTTGATGCTGCCTTGATCGCCAGATTCTGTTTGGCTTTGAAACCAGGGCCATGGAGTCCACCTTCACAGGAGATCAGATCTCTGAGAGCTCTGGTCAGACGGGTTGATAGCCTTATCGACATGCGGAGTCAGGAAAAGAACCGGATCAGTACTGCACATGAATCTGTATCTCTTTTGATCAAAGAACATATCGCATATTTGGATCAAGAAATTGAAAAAATAAGAAAACAAATAGCCAAGCTAATTGAAAATAATCCGGATCTTAAACGGAATAAGGATTTGCTGGATTCTATTCCCGGGATTGGCAAGGTAACCATTCCTGCCATCCTGGCAGAATTAGAGGGTCTGGAAAAATTCAACCATGTTCGTGAACTGGTGGCGTTTATTGGACTCGCACCAAAAGAAACGCTCTCAGGATCATCTATTAAAGGCAAACCCAGATTATGCAAAATCGGACATGCGCGGCTTAGAAAAGCTCTTTACATGCCGGCATTGGTGTCGATTCAACGTAATCCCGTTATGATTGCGTTTTATAACCGCCTAAAAGACAAAGGAAAGAATGGCAAAGTTATTGTTTGTGCGATTATGCGGAAACTGGTTCACTTTATCTTTGGAGTCTTGAAATCCGGGAAAAAGTACGATCCAAATTATAAGACAATTTGTACTTGACAAGAACGGTATCTACAAGTCAACGACTTTCGGTATGGAATTGGAGTGAGGATTACTATTCGAAACATAGCAATATGTATATAATGGGAAAAAGCTCGAAATGTTTTGATTTTAACCAGCCATTGCAGACAGGTTTATTCAATCCCATTCTCCACAACTTCTTGGGTCTCCTTCAACCTCAAGCACTTAACTTTAAGTTGGCATATAATTTACTCTCCAGTAAGGACAAATGGTGCCCAATAATAAGGGTGAGAGACTTCTGACTGTTGCTGAATTTTATCGGCTATCCTTACCCCTCGTTCTCTTGATCCCATACTCTTTTTATCGTCCATAAACTCCAATTGAGCCAAACGCAAAGCTCCAGATTTTGATATTCCCGATTGAAGATATTGATAAAAAAGCGTCATAAATTCTACAGTCGATTTACTGTCAATCGGCCAAAGAGATGCTAAAACGGCCTTGCTCCCAGCCAGGAGAAAACCACGGCTCAGCCCCATAACACCTTCACCGGTGTAATATTTCCCGCTGCCTGTATCGCATGCAGACAATACTGTTAGATCGCTGTGTAGTTTCAATGTTTCTATTTCACTAAGGGTTAAAAAACTTTCTTCCGCGGAATCTTGAGCAGCAAGTATCAGTGCCGGTTCGTTAACTCCGGGCAACTGATTTCCCAAAACACCGTGTGTTGCGAAATGCAGATATTTGTATCCCTCTAAAGGTTGAGATTTTACATTTTTTTTGCTGGCGTTGTTTCCAAGAAGGAAGACAGTATTACCCCTACCCAATATACGAGAAATATTTTCAACCTCTGTTCGTGTCTCCGGCAATGGTGTAAATAAATTAAAATGGCTGACTGCCCTGGTATAAAACGCACCCGTATCATCTCTGTGTGCCTCGGGGATGGGAGTAGCCGCGAATTTGGGATCTGCCAAGGCAAAAAGCATCTTGTCATAATATGGCTGCTCTTGTGAATTCCGCTGAGCAATCATGTATGAGATGGATGGTATCAATGTCACTTCATAGTCACTTACCAGAGGATAATATTGTTTTTCCAATTTTGAAAGGATTGCAAAAGGAATACCATTTAAGTAACCGTCAGGTATCACGATTATCTTCTTTGTTTTAGACAATCTATCTTTAATCGGTGTCAAAATTGTCCTGCTTATATCCTGAAGGTCGTTTATGAGCTCAGTCGTGTCTCCCGGATCCGATAATTGAGACCTTATCCGTTTCAAGGAAGCATTGAAAATCCGCGCTTCATAAGGAATAATAAACAGATCATGCCATTCTGAAGATAGTGCGAACAACACAATTGCCTTGTCGGTTAAGACATAATCAAGCAATAACTCATCCGGCCTTAGTTTTAAGGCAGAAATATCAAAATCCGAACCACCCTTCTTGTCTATTCCTAGTAGTTCTCCCAGTTGGCGTGCCCTCAGCATCCTCTCAGATTTCAGAGCCCCTTGAAAGTCACGTTCATTTCTTCCTTCCATATAGCGAGCGGCATACGAGCGAGTCAGGCCCCAGTATGTTGTAACATTTAACCCACTAATGATTTGGCCTCTTGACTTTACTTCAAAACTGGAACGCCTGGTCTCAAATGCACTTATTGCTTTTTCCAAGTAGTCTATAGCACGGTTATATTTTTTAGCTGACTCCTGTACCAGTCCTGCCAACCTGAAATCATTTCCACCCAATGACATGCCTGCTACTTTTTGAAATCTATTGATCCAATCCTCCCACAGAGATGCAGCCTCCTCGTATTTACCTTCGTCAAAGAGTATCTTTGCTTCAGCGCTTTGCAAATCAAGTTTTGGAATTTCAGGATTTTTATAAGGATATTTTTCAACCAGCATCTTAGCTTCGTTAAGTATCTTCCGAGCAGACTCGGTATCTCCAGCTTCAGCAAAACGTTGCGAAGCATAGTGATAATCCAAATATTGTGTCGGCTTTGAAACCCACTTTCCATTGATGGCTTTGATTTCTTTCCAGACTTTATGCATTTCAGGCAAAGCAACCGAGCGGTCTTCTGACCAAGATAGGTAATCCAAGCGATTATTAAGGATAAGCTTGTAGTTTAAATACTCCCTGCTTTCATCAGTATTATATTTATAAGTTCTGAGTGTTTTAAAATATTCATGCCCGATTTTAATAGCACGGAGATTGTGAAAGTCCCTGAGTTCATATAGCCCCATGTCTGCATAAGCCAATGCAAGATTGTTCTCATTTGCCACAGTCGCAAATGAAATATCATTGAAAAATTGCATAGACTTTTTAATATAAGAAATGGAATGCCCAGGTCTCTTGGTATTTTGGAAATATAGCCCGTACAGATTTTCTGCAAAACCCTGTTTATTTTTGAATTCTCCGCAATTTTTCAATACATAATCATAAGAAGCCTTTGCAACAGCATCGGGGTCAGAAGGAGCAAAGTCGTAATTTATAATTGCCTGAAGTATTTGTATTGCAGCTACGTGCAATTCACAGAGATCTTCTTGTGAAGAAACTTTTGGATTAGCTAATTCAGTAGACACCAATTGCCATGCTTGTTTTTCATTGCCCAGGTTTAACTGTCCTATCGCCTGATTAGCTCTTGGAACTGTTGAACAACCAGTTGAAAAAGCCATGATGATAAATAGTATCAATCCGGGGAGACATCGGGTTATATTATTGTGAAGATAAGTAATGAATAACGAAAATCCTTTAAACAGCTTCGGCAATGTAAATAACGGCAGATTGAAAACCATAATTATTTTCATTCTTACATCCAACCTTTTAAGAATATAAAATCATAGGCTCTTATGAAAAACCGGGTTTTAATAATCTCTCCATAGCAGCACCCTTCTAAAAGGGTTCAAATCGGTTGTTAACCGTTTGAGAATGTCTTATTCAAATATATTTTTGTGGCCTTAATTATTTAAGAAGTCAAGGGAATATTTTATTGATAACAGTCAAATAAGGATTAACGCAGGAAAGAGTGGATCTCCATCAGAATTGCTGAATGCATTGACTTCAGGAAGTTGTTGCACACTTCACTGCACCCGTGTTGGATTTCAAATTAAATGGACTTATTCTTTCTGATTATTTTGAGAGCCCTGATATCTAAAAACACAGGTTTTCAGGTCTAACCGGCGGCAGGAAATAGCAGGTATCTGCAATTTAGCCTATCAATCCGTCACCCAACATATTGTGTTCGCCATAAAAATGAAAAATTGCAGAATAGTTCTGAGAGTCCTCAATTTTTCATCATTATCAGTGCCGAGGACTTATAGCCGCTATACGCACCCTGGACAAACTGAAACATGCATCAGGTATTGTTGATTTTTTCCAGCTTCTATATGTTAAACATCGGATAATTATTTAAACTGACCATGTCAAAAAGATACATCCAGTATGGTTGAGTTTTCAGGGGGTCTGTAAAGCTGTGATTGGGATAATTTAACCGCGAATCAGTCTTTTGAGTTTTATCCTCCGCTACTCTAACATTTGTTGCCAGAGACCTTCTGGAAAACGACTTCTGGATGAAGTATACATCCTTTTCTTTTTACAGCTACCCGGATTATTTAAGTGTGTAAGGATTAATAGTGAGCACGGGAACAGGTGATTTTTTAACGATATTTTCTGCTACGCTTCCAAAGATTACATGCTCTAACCCACTACGGCCATGCGTACCCATAATGATCAAATCAATATCTTCAGATTCAACAACTTTTAAAATTTCAACAACCGGATGTCCTGTAACAACTAATTTTTCAATGTAAGGACAGGTTTTAAAATATTTATCAATTATTTCATCGCAGAGTTTCTCAACTTTTTTTATCACCGTTTTATCAGCAGCTTTTTTATGTGTTTTTTTATCATGGCCCATGCTAGGATAAGGACGGACTGCCAGTCCATGAAGATCTTCTGCTACATGAAGCAGATAAATCGCACTATTATACTTTTCAGCAACAGATAAGACGTAGGGAAAAATTTTTGTCGTATTTGTCGTTAAATCAAATGGAAGTAGTATTTTTTTTATTTCAACCATAGCTTTTATCTCCTTTTAGATAATATTATTCCTGTCCGGCCAAGGTTTTAAGAATAATCTTATACCTCAATTACATTGCTAGGCCCACTCAACCTGGAACACCTCCCCCTGACTTACTCCGGGTCAGGCCAGGCAGAGCATTCCAAATAAAACAAGCGGCAGAACACTGGAAAAAAGCCCTGGCCTGCAGCAGTCTGGAACCTTGTCAATACAGGACGAATTTGGTTCATATCACTGAGACAGGAACAAGGGTATTTCCGAGGAATGGATCAATTCAAGCACCGTATCCCCGAGTAGACTCCGCTTGATGATGTTTCCGGAACTGTTTCCCATAACGATCAAATCAACCTGATGATCCATGGCATAGGATATCAGGTCCGACCGCGGATTTCCTTCTACCAGATCGGTTTTGACATTAAAACCATAGGCCTGGCAGTAATCCGCTGCTTTGTTCAGGAGAAACGGATCTGATTCCTTTTGATCTTTAAAGTGAACCATGCGGATCTTCACCCCGAGCCAAGGATTCAGGTGAAGAAAATCACGAATGCTTTTTGCAGATTCCATGGAATCACTTAAGGCGATCAGCACGGTCTTTATGGGCCGATAATTTTCAGCCACGGCCAGAATGGGCTTGACGCCCTGGCGCAGTAGTTTAATGATTGCCTTGTCCGGATCTGCGACAAATCCGTATTCAAAAATACTGCGAAGCCCGAAAATAGTCAGGTCGTTGAACCGGGCCTCCTCGATCATGGTCTCGAAGGTATCCCCCTCTTCATACTGTATTCGCCGGCAGACCACCTTATTATTGCTACAATGTTCTTTGAACAGTGTTATGGCCTGCTCGGTACCCTCCCGGGTGACCTTGAGCTTTTTTTCTTTCATCCGCTGGGCATAGGCATCTGCTCCCGCAGGGACCGGTCCTACTTTCTCCAGCTTACTGGTATCCACGATGGTTACGCCTGTCAGCTGTGCCTGGTGAATGTCTCCAAGTTCAGTCGCACATCGGGTCGCCACAGCTGTGAATGGGGTACCGCCCAGTCCAACTAGAATTCGTTTAATCATAATTATTGTCTCCTCTTAGTCACTGTTTTATTACTAAATAACGCACGATTTGCTTTTCGGAAACACATAAAAAAAATAGGTCATAATCCTGTTAAAGACAAGATCAACCTATGATCGATTCGTTTAGGCTTGCAGACCGTGGGGCGAGGCGGCCGGATATATAATGGGAAAAGGTGTAAACTCTATTCTCAATTAGCATCAAATTCATCTCTATGCCTAACGTATTATCTCCACCGCCTAATGTGGGCTTCAGCGGGAAGTAACGTCTTTTGTTACCGATCCGCTGCAAGCCGGGGTTAGGCAATTTCTGTTCACACAATCCCCTCAAGTATCAAATCTTCCAGAACGCCATCCTTCTCCTTCTCGGCGTCCAAGGTTGCGAATACCGTCAGATTTCGTTTAATGGTTTTTGTTGTTTCTCGAGCACTAAGGTGTTTCTTTTCGGGCAAGTCGATTTCGTGTCGCTCGATGCCTGGCACCGAGATGCCGTAGTGTTCCAAAAGGTTTACCGATGACAGAATTCTCTGACGGCTATTTTCCAACACTCCGGCAACGTACTCGCACCATTCTGCAAGGACAAACTCCGAGATGCAAAGGCTTATGCCATACTTAGTAGTGATAGAAAGAAGCTCGTTGATCCAAGGAGCATCAAGTCTAGGTCCGGAGGCACGCAGCACGTTCGTGTCTAGATAGATCGCGTAAGGAAGATGTTTCCAAACGTATTCAGTCATCCGCACCTTTCTCCATGCCTAACAATATATTGAATAGTTTCTGTTCAATACCGGGTAATTTTGTGACCATCAATACTTTAAAATAAATTATATGATATATCCATATGATATTATATGTATTATCTTACTTGTTCAATACCCATTTTACAATATTAAGTAGTTAACTATTCAATATAGATGGTGCCTGACCCGATTCCTATTTTGTCGCATTTCTCGAAAAACGAACCTTTTGTCTAATAGGTTTCTTGCTGGCCAATCCATATTCCCCTCCAACATGGATACACAGCATAGGGATCACTAACCAATCCTTTAGATACGGGATTTGTTATCATTATTTGCGTTAGAAATCTACTATTAAATCGAAATTGGAAAGTTTGAAGCTTACAGGAAGGATTGTGCGTTTATTTTATACCTTTATCTTAATTTCAGTACCCCAGTCT